>JAFGUQ010000013.1 GCA_016938455.1 Clostridia bacterium | reverse complement strand
TACAATTATATCATAGAAGGTACAGAATGTCTATAGTATTTAAAAAGTCAATAGAATATATTGAAAAATTGATGCGTTTATCCTAATCAATAATATAAATCTGTGCTGTGCCCTATTTACGGGACATTCTTTCTTATATACTTAACTTATGCATCTGAGACAATTTTAAAAATGATAGTTATCATTCGGCTTTGAAACTGTAAAAACAGATTTTAATCAAGTTTGGCGGAGATATGAAAATCATTATTTACCGGGGGACTCACGAAATAGGGGGTACTTTAATAGAAGTCAGAAGCGAAAACTGCAGAATCCTGATTGATGCAGGATTTCCTTTGCTTTTTAATGGGGCACCTGTTGACTTCAACCTGTCAGCACTCTCTGATGTTGAATTGCTGGATTTTGGTGCACTGCCCAAGGTGGAAGGACTGTATCAATGGGACAGTCCCGGTTTTGATGCGGTTATTCTTTCATATGCCCATCTTGATCATTATGGCATCTTTTCGTATATCCATCCTGATATCCCTGTTTATCTTTCTGAAAGGACCAGAAAAATCATCAAAATCAGTCAAATATTTCTGCAGGTCAAGCCCTTTAATCTTAACATGGTTGTCTTTAAAACAGCACAGCCGTTTGAAATCAAAGACATAGTCATTAAACCTTTTTTAGTGGATCACTCCTGTTTTGATGCCAGTGCTTTTGAAATATTCATAGATGGGAAAACCCTGATTTACACCGGTGATTTAAGAGGTCATGTCAGAAAAGCGGCTTACCTGAACAGATTCATCAAAACAGTGAAAAAGCAGCCGGACTTATTACTGATTGAAGGAACCATACCAGGAGAAAGAGATGAAACAATCATCACCGAAAAGGAACTGGAAGATAAAGTTTTCCATGCCGTCTGCCGATGTGACCAGCCAGTCTTATTCCAGACTTCAAGTCAGAACATTGATCGCCTTGTCAGCTTCTATAAAGTGGCCAAGCGGCTGAAGAAAACATTTGTCATTGACATATATACCGCCAATGTCCTGTATGAACTCAGGCAGCTGGGGAATAGAATTCCTTACCCTTCCAAAGAGTATCCGGAAATTAGAGTGTTTTATCCGACCAGGCTGACTAATAAGATATTCAATGCCATTGGGTCAACTTATGCTAAGCGGTTTTCTGCCTACCATATATCAAAAAGCAGCTTAAGTAAGATGCAGAATAATATCATCATGGAAGTCAGAGCATCAATGCTAAGAGATATCAGATTCATCGGGTTACATAATGGAGTTTTTATCTATTCCATGTGGGAAGGCTATCGAAAGAATCAGTTTCAGCAGACATTTGAAGACCACCTCAAGCAGGCGGGATTCTTTCTGATGTCACTCCATACAAGCTTACATGCCACTATCAGTGATATTGACAGAGTCATCACTTTATTGAATCCAAAGAAAATTGTTCCTGTCCATACTTTTTACCCGGAGTCTCCGGCTATGCAAAAAGACAAGGCTGAAGTGAAAGAAGACAGGGAAGAATTTGAAGTGTAATGTGTTAATGAATGAGTAACACTTACATTAAGAACTCAAATCTCCTGCGTTTTCATAAATCTCTTTCACTTCTTTTTTGGATATGACTGAAGACAGAATGAAGGAAATGATAATGATTCCAGGAATGTCTATCAGAAGTCTTGTTAATGCGAACTTCATTCCTAAAGCAGAGATTTCGAATAACAGCATGGGGATTTTAGTGGTTGACCATGCTCCGATGAAAATGAGGACATTTTTAAACGATACTCCTTTTTTCATCAGGACAGCCGCTACTGGAAAAGCACCGTAAAGAGGGCCTGCAGCAGCAGAACCGATAATAAACGCCAGCAGAACACCTTTGATTCCGGATCCTTCTCCCATGTATTTCATCATGGTTTCTTTAGGTACCCAGACATCAAGTAAACCTAAGAGGATGAAAATGGGAGGGACAACCAGTAACAGTTCTTTTAATGAGTAGGCAGTGACACTCAGAGCATGCAAGCCAAGAGTCTTATTAAATAATGTGACAATCAGCAGTCCCAGCAGAATAATCAAAAACACACGGTACCTTTTTAATATGCTTTTCATAATGTATTCACCACCCATCCGATGATAAAAGCCACTAAAAAAGAGAACAGAAAAGCGAGAGCATTCCGAAGATAGGTGATTTTCTTTCCGAAGTATTTGATTTCGACAGGAATAGTGACAATACCCACCATCATCAGTGAGGATATGAAAGCGCCGATCTGCATATAGCCTGCACCGCCGTCAAGTAACATAGCAGCAGTGGGAAAAGCGATGAATCCGGGGATTAATGTGATTGAGCCGACAACAGAAGCTAAGAACACACCCAGCCAACCTGAATTGACTCCGATTATCTTCAAAATGACTTCCTCATTCAAGATAGCAAGCAGCATCCCCACCAGCAGCAGGACAACGAGCATCTGAGGAAGAATGTTTGAAAATGATTTCCATGCTTTTTTAAGTGCCGTTTTCGTTTTCCTTTTATCTTTGAAAAATGAAAAAAGCAGCAGCGCTAGTGTTATGGCATATAGGATGATATTCATATCAAATACCTGCTTTCTCTGATATCATACCTTTAAACACAATATCAATGCAATATCTTCACAGAGTGATGATATTTTTGCAGATTAAATCTGAGTTTGGAATCAGGACTCACAGAGCGTGAAATAGAAATGACACGCAGATCATAACAAGCATTTCAAAGAACGCTATTTTGAGTCAGCTTTACTGCTTTTCTGACTGATTCCATGCATGACAGACAATAGAATTATGACTCATGAACTTGTCTTTTACATCCTTAGGGACACTGTTTAGCGGACAGGCAAAATTCATACATCTCCGACACATAAACAGATGCATCAGAAAGACAGCTATCATGGCATAAAGAACAAAGACAGTCAGCAGAATGAACTGCTCAGAAATGGTCATGATCAATGAAGGATACATGATGATAATCACTAATCCGGAAAAGAATACAAATTTTTCAGTCAGACTCATGGGACCAGGGCGGTATTTCCAGAGTTTAGGAGAACCGTAATTAGCCCAGCATGTCAGTGTCTTAGTCTCAGGTTCAGCATAATGGGGACAATGTGAGCACATGACCCTTATTTCAATGAGACCAAAGTACAGTACGAAAAAGACAATCCATGGGATGAGCAGCCAGGGATTGAAACGGCTGACACCTATGCCACCGATAATGAAACAGGGGATGGCAACAATTATAAACTGAAACAGCAGTTTCATATTAAAATGACAATATACCAGTTCTTTTACATCGCAATGGTCACATGACTTTTCATCGCAGGTATGAAGCGGCTTATTTTTATCCAGAAACATTTTCATTTCCTGTACCTCCAAAAAAAGTTATTTCGGCAGTTGATATTTACTAAAGACAAATTGAATGTCAGTTTTGATCCTGTCACATACTTGTGAAAAAGTAGATTCATCTGTATAAACATACATGGATAACTGAAAAAACAAAGCACCGAAAATAAGATCCATGGCAGCAGCAGTATTGAAATCATCGGTGAGCTGATGATTCTCTTTAAGCTGATTGATTAACTTCTCAACTGTATCCATCATTTTGAAATCAGCTTTCAGTACTTCCTGAATTGGCATTTTATCTGCTTTCATGCTGTTAAGAATCACAGGAAAAGCTACTTTCCATATTTTCTTATTGACCCAGTTCATTTTTCTGATCTGTTTCATGATGGCTTCTGTTACAAGATCATCTGCATTCCCTGTGATATGGGTCAGCTTTTCTGAACCTGCTTCATCGTTTTCTGCCATGTTTTCAGCCATGGAGAGAATGAACAGCTCTTCCTTTGATTTAAAATAATTATAGGCTGTACCTAAACCGATTCCCGCATGGTCCGCAATTTGCTCAATTGTGGTGTTTTCATAACCTTTAGATGTGAAAACCTCTTTGGCTGACTCTAAAATCTTATTTCGATAATATTTTCTGTTTTCTTCTCTTATTCCCATGATCAACTTCCTTTTAAACATGAATGCATTCATGAATATATTCATATTTTATGCTTTTCTATCTCTTAAGTCAACAAGAATATTTTGAATCTTATTCGGGAATATAGTCTTAACCAGTAATTTATCATAATATTGAAGGAATACTAAAATGAGAATACCGGCAGCGTTTGTCAATGTGTGACACCATGACAGTCATGGCGTTTACCGGCTGACTGGCAGTTTGTTTATTTCTTCTATGGTATGTTGTGAAGTGCTGAAAGATGTGATATGTTAAACATATGAACTGGCAGGTGATATTATGAAGGATAAAATGTTATTCGAGTTTTTTAAGGAACTTGACCGCTCGTTTTTCATCGATAATGTCAACAAGGTTTATGCGGCTCAGGACAGACCGCTGCCCATCGGATATGGGCAGAGAATCTCACAGCCGAGTCTGGTACTCGAAATGACTCAGTTTCTTGAACTTGACAAGAACTTAAGAGTACTTGAAATCGGAACAGGATCAGGTTATCAGACCGCATTTCTCGCACAGTTTTCCAAAGAAGTATATACAATTGAACTGATTAAAGCTCTTTCTGATAAAGCAAGAAAGAGGCTTGATTCACTTGGATACGGGAATATCAGATACAAAGTCGGTGACGGAAGTGAAGGATGGGATGAGTTCGCACCATATGACAGAATCATGGTCACTGCAGCAGCGGGATTCATGCCTGACAGACTAATAAGACAGCTGGCAGTGACCGGCAGGATGATTGCACCTGTCGGTCCAAGAGGGTGTCAGGATCTGTATATCATCACAAAAGGTGAGGATGGAAAAGAAAGAGCGGAATCAGTGGGTAAAGTCACTTTTGTGGAGATGAAAGGCCGTTATGGCTGGTGATGATGACAGCTTAAGAGGTGAATTTCACTGTCAGAAAATGGAGCCATGCTGTTTCTGACAGGTATCGCATCAGTGATGCCATTCTCGTTGTATAAATATGATTGATTATACTTGATTGAAAGTTTTTAGCGGCACTAGCAGATTGGAATAGGAAATTGAAATATGCAATACTGTTTTATCATCAGTGTTCTCAGTTGAAATATCACATGTACTTGAAGAAAGAGCAGATCATGTTACGGATTGGATAGACATTACAAAAGCCACAGTCTTCACTGTGGCTTCTTCTGTGTGCCCAGCATGGGCATAGTCTAACAGGTGAAAGTCCTGAGCACACCGGTAGCAGGAAGTGCATAGCCAAAGGCAAGGGTG
>JAFGUQ010000124.1 GCA_016938455.1 Clostridia bacterium | reverse complement strand
CTGGATGAGTGCATCTGCTTTTTCGGAAGCTTGATTCAAAGCAATGGCACTTCCGCTTAAATTAATCACAATGAAGGGCTTTCCTGTATCAGCTATCGCTTCAATTAACTGATTCTGTAATCCTGGAAGTTCAATGTCTTCACGATCACCACCCCCGAATTCAGGGTATCTGGGATCAGCTTCTTCTCCTTCGATTTTAGAACTGATTCCGGTCACGATGACAGTAAGGTCACTTCTTTTTGCACAGGAGACAGCTTCTGACTGGAGGCTTGCTTCATCTTCTCTGACTTGCATGTTGGCAATGTGACAACCCTTGGAGTAAAGAACCTCACTATGATTGAATTTCTCGATGATGCCTTCAAGCACAGTGGAATATCTGGAAGGGATTCCGTTGTAATTGGCAAGAAGCACTTCTCTGTCATCGGCATTAGGACCAACAACAGCAATTGTCCTGATATTCCTGCTCATTGGTAAAACCCCATTGTTCTTTAACAGGACAATGGACTGCTCAGCTACTTTTATGGCATAGTCTCTGTGTTCCTGACAATCATTTTTTTCAAAGGGAATCTTTGCATATGGATTATTTCTTTCGCTATCGAACATACCCAGTTTAAAACGTGCTAAAAAGAGACGTTTGACAGCCTGATCTATTTCATCCTCTGTGATGAGTCCTTCATGATAAGCCTGAATCAAGGAGGCATAGGTTTTACCGCAATTCAGGTCACAACCGTTCTTGACTGCCAGCGCTGCTGATTCATGAGGGAAATCTGTCAGATGGTGATACAAATGAAGATCACATATGGCATGACAATCAGAGACCACATATCCTTCAAACTTGAATTCATCTCTTAAAATATCGCATAAAAGCGTTTTTGAGGCGCAGCAGGCTTCGCCATTGGTGCGGTTATAGGCACCCATGACAGAAAAAGCTTTCCCTTCCACCACACAGTCGCGAAAAGCAGGAAGATAAGTTTCTCTCAGATCTTTGTCACTGACAATCGCGTTAAAATGATGACGGTGACTTTCCGGTCCGCTGTGGACAGCATAATGCTTGGGGGTAGCGACTGTCTTTAAATATTTACTGTCATTGCCCTGCATTCCTTTAACAAAACTGACGCCCATTCTGCCAGTGAGGTAGGGGTCTTCTCCGAAAGTCTCGTGACCGCGTCCCCACCTGGGATCTCTGAAAATATTGATATTCGGACTCCACATGGTAAGCCCTTTATAGATTCCTGTATCATTGTTTCTGAGAAATTCATGGTGTTTGGCTCTTGCTTCACCAGAAATGATGGACGCTGTGTTAAACATCATGCTTTCATTAAAAGTAGCAGCCAGCGCAATCGCCTGCGGAAAGACAGTGGCGGTTCCGGCTCTTGCCACTCCATGCAATGCTTCATTCCACCAGGTGTATCCTTTTATATTCAAACGCCTGATTTCAGGTGAAAAATGCAGCATCTGTGAGATTTTTTCATCTATGGTCATCTCGCTGACCAGAAGATCGACCCGTGTATTGAAGTCCAGTGATTCATTTAGATATTCAGTACTCATGAAGTGCTCCTTTTTCAGAACAGATTTCAGAAAAGAGTTTCATACTGCATAACCATATGGAAGCATGTCACTTTTCATGTATAAAAGTATACATCAATTCTTGCAGTTTGGAATAAAAAAAATGAATTTATAGTCTTTCAATTTCATTTCAGGAGAGCCTGCATATTATGAATCAGACCAGAGAAATGATATAATTCATATGAATATGAATTGCAGGGAGTATTGAATGAAAGCTTTATGCCTTTTTTTTAGCGGTACAGGTAACACCACTTTCGTGGGGGAATATATTGTGAAGTACCTCCAGAAAGATCATATATCCTGTGACCTTCAAAGTATAGAAAGTATGACTCCTGAGGCTGTTTCCGGTTATGACTATGTCTATTTCGGGTTCCCTGTAT
>JAFGUQ010000123.1 GCA_016938455.1 Clostridia bacterium | reverse complement strand
TGCCTTTGGCTATGCACTTCCTGCTACCGGTGTGCTCAGGACTTTCACCTGTTAGACTATGCCCATGCTGGGCACACAAAAAAAAGAAACCTTAGCCAATCGGTTTCTTTTTGTGATAAAGCATGAATTAGTTTTCCATACCTGTTTTCAGTGCTTTCATTTCAATGGGAATCAGATTGTGTTTCTTTGGAGGAAGCACCTTATATAAAGCCTGTTCAATGCTTTCAGGTGTAAGCATCTTTGTAACTGCAAGAAGCTTTCCGAGAATGAATATATTGGCATAAGCTTTGTTCCCCAGCTCGAAAGCTCTTTCAGTGGCATTGATGTCATGATGCTTCTTATGACTGGATGCCAGCTTTAAAGGTTCAATCATGGAAGAATCAGCCAGAATGAATCCGTCGTCTTTCACCAGCTTTTCAAATTTCTCAAATGAAGGAAGATTCATGCATATGGCAATATCCGCATGGTTGATGATCGGTGAACCTACCTCATCATCAGAAATGATGACATGGCAGTTGGCTGTTCCCCCTCTCATTTCAGGTCCGTAGGAGGGTAACCATGATACATTCTTTCCTTCAATCATCCCTGCATAAGCAAGCAGTCTTCCTGCAGACAATACACCTTGACCGCCAAATCCCGCAATGATTATTTCATACTGCATGGCTACACCTTTATATCCTTTCCTTTTATGTTCCCAAGTGCATAATATGGAATCATATTCTCCTCCAACCATTTCTGCGCTTTTAGAGGAGAAAGTCCCCAGTTGGTCGGACAGGTGGATAAGACCTCCACAATAGAAAAGCCTAAACCTGCCTGCTGAACTTTAAAAGCTTTCTTGATGGCTCTTTTTGCCTGGATGATATGCCTGACATCATGGGTGGATACTCGTTCCACAAACGCGGTGCCATCCTGCAGGGCCAGCATTTCACTCATTCTGATTGGAAATCCCTGAGAAGAAGTGTCTCTTCCGTTTGGTGAAGTCATGGTCACCTGATTTGGAAGAGTAGTGGGAGCCATCTGCCCTGAGGTCATCCCATAAATCGCATTATTAATGAAAACAGTAGTAAAGTTTTCACCTCTGGCTGCGGCATGAATGATTTCAGCGGTTCCGATTGCCGCAAGGTCGCCATCTCCCTGATAGGTGAAGACCATACGGTCAGGGAGCACTCGCTTTACACCGGTTGCGACAGCGGGAGCTCTCCCGTGAGCAGCCTGTATAATATCAAAATTAAAATATTCATAATTGTTATAGGCACAGCCGACCGGAGCTACTCCTATGACTGTTCCCTGAATTTCAAGTTCATCAATCACTTCAGCGATCAGTCTGTGTACAATACCATGTGAGCATCCTGGACAATAGTGCCATACTCTGTCTGTCAAACTTTTTGGAACTAATCTTTCCGGCATTTATCTGTCCTCCTTCTCAAGTATTTTTACGATTTCATCTAAAATCTCTTTTTGTGAGGGAATATTACCCCCGGTTCTGCCATAAAAATAGCAGTTTTTCTTCCCATTGACTGAAAGACGAACATCATCAATCATTTGCCCGGCACTTAACTCAACCGATAAAAATGCTTTGACATGACTGGCATGCTTTCCTAATTCATCATATGGAAAAGGCCAAAGTGAAATGGGTCTGAATAATCCTACATTGATTCCCATTTTCCTGGCATCTTTAATGACATTTTTGATGATTCTGGATGTAGTGCCATAAGAAACCACCATGATATCGGCATTGTCACAATTGACTTCCTCATACATGATTTCATTTTTCGTCACTTCCCGGTATTTTGCCTGCAGACGCTGATTCAGTTTTTCAAGTTCATCCGGATTCACATTGACTGATGATATATAGTTACTGTGACCTCTTGTCCCCATTCCATTGGTGGCCCATGGTTTGTCTATGGCTTCAATGTCTTCAATTTCCCTGAATTCAACTGCTTCCATCATCTGGCCCAGAGAACCGTCCGCCATCAGCATGGCACACATTCTGTATTTATCAGCCAGATTGAAACATCTGACTGTCAGCTCATAGAGTTCCTGAACACTGTTAGGAGCAAGAACAATGTTATGATAATCACCATGTCCTCCTCCTTTTGTCGCCTGAAAATAATCACATTGTCCAGGTAAAATCCCTCCAAGTCCAGGGCCGCATCTGACAACATTCACTACCACAGCAGGAATCTCTGCTCCTGCAATGTATGAGATTCCTTCCTGCTTCAGACTGATGCCAGGGCTTGATGAAGAGGTCATTGCTCTGATTCCGGCTGAAGAAGCTCCATAAACCATGTTAATAGCTGCAATTTCACTTTCTGCCTGCAGAAAAACTCCTCCTATCTTAGGAAGCGCTTCCGCCAGGTAATGAGATATTTCTGTCTGAGGGGTAATCGGATACCCGAAATAGCATTTGCATCCGGCTCTGATACTTGCCTCAGCAATCACATCATTACCTTTCATCAAAACTTTTTCTCCCATTATTTGACCTCCTTCACTTCGATAGCCAGATCAGGACATGCCGTGACACACATGCCACAAGCAATACACTTTTCCGGATGGGTCATTCCAGCAGGATAATACCCTTTTTCATTTAATTTTTCATTATTGATTTCTATGATTTTTTCTGGACAAGCTACGACACAAAGAGAACACCCTTTGCATCTGTCTTCTCTAAAAACGGCTCTTAACATTTCTACCCTCCATACCCGTCAGGAAAATTAACCATGAATTTCCAGGCGCTTTCAATGATTTTTTCAATATCATCTATTTCAATTTCCCAATGCAGCTCTTTTCTGGCAAGCAGATTGGAAGCCACCAGCACATCAGGGTCTCCTGCTCTTCTTCCGATGACTCTGGTGGCGATTTTTTTCCCGGTCACTTTTTTTGCTACTTCTATGATTTCATTAACGGAGAAGCCCTTCCCTGTTCCCAGGTTATAGATTCCGTTTTTCTTTTCCTCAAACATTTTAT
>JAFGUQ010000122.1 GCA_016938455.1 Clostridia bacterium | reverse complement strand
TTCTTTTATCTGCTCTATCGAGTCAATTTGAATCTGGCGGTATTCAATCTTCTCCCGGTACCTCCTCTTGACGGTTCTAAAATTTTCTACAGCGTCTTACCAGATAAATATTATTACTCCATCATGAAATACGAACAATACATAGGCCTTGCTTTTTTACTGATTATCTTTTTGGTTCCAGGAGCATTGAGCGGTGTGTTTTCAGTTTTGACCAAACCTTTTGATCTTGCATTCGGAGCAGTAGGCGAATGGGTGGTCAGACTGATTTATCATTAATCATGAACACTGAGAAGAAATACTTTGCAGTCGCCGGAATTCTTGTTGTCAACAGACAGGTATTACTGGTAAGACATACCTATGGCCACGCCAAAGGGAAACTTCTGATTCCAGGCGGGTATGTGAAAGAGAATGAAATGCCGGAAGAGGCAATTATCAGAGAGTTCAGAGAAGAGACTAATCTGACTGTTAAACCAAATGATGTCGTCGCTTTAAAGATTACTAAAGATAACTGGTATTGTGTTTTCGAAATGGAATATGTTGACGGTACAGCCGCCAGTGACGGAATAGAAAACTCGGAAGCCGGCTTTTTTGACTTGAGTGAAATCGCAAAAAGAGATGATGTGACAGAGACCACAAAAGACTTATTGAAACACTACAAAAAAAACAGGCTGAAGAAGTCAGTTCATCGGCCAAAAAGATATGCAGCAGGTGAATACAGTCTGTACTTGTGAAGAAGACTAAATGCTGGTTTACTCAAAACTGATATGCTGATATAATACAATAATAATTTAAATTCAGATTCTGGAGGTTTTTTAATGGAAAACAAAGTTGTTTTAAGCGGAACAAGGCCCACGGGAGCCCTGCATTATGGTAATTATTTCGGCGCAGTTGAAAACTGGGTCCGATTGCAGAATGAATATGACTGTTACTTTTTCGTGGCTGACTGGCATGCTTTGACAACCGGGTATGAAGATACCTCCAATTACAAGAATAACATCAGTGAAGTGGTGATGGACTTATATGCCTGCGGGTTAGACATCGATAAATGCCATATTTTCCTTCAGTCATCTATCAAGGAACATGCTGAGCTGAATCTGCTTTTTTCGATGATCACACCGCTGTCATGGCTTGAAAGATGCCCTACCTATAAGGATATGCTGGCGCAGCTTTCTGATAAGAATATTAAAACTCACGGTTTTTTAGGTTATCCCTGCCTGCAGGCAGCAGATATACTGATATATAAAGCGGATTTTGTACCTGTTGGAGAAGATCAGCTTCCACATATCGAGCTGACAAGAGAAATTGCAAGACGGTTCAATTTCTTGTACGATGAAGTATTTCCAGAACCTGCACCGCTTCTGACTAAAGCTAAAGTGCTTCCGGGACTGGATGGCAGAAAGATGAGTAAAAGCTATGGCAATACCATCGCCATCAAGGACAGAGGTGATGAACTTAACAAAAAAATCATGAGTATGGTGACTGACCCCGGCAGAATCAAGAAGACTGATCCGGGTAACCCTGATATCTGTTCGGTTTTCGCTTTTCACAAGGTATTCAATGAAGAGGAAGTTCCTTCGATCAATGAATATTGCAGAGCAGGGACCATCGGCTGTGTGGAATGTAAAAGAAATCTGCTGAAAAAAGTGACAGAATATATGAAACCGATTCATGAGCGAAGAGAATATATTGAAAATCATCCTGAACTGGTCAGAGAAATCATCAATAAGGGTAATGAAGCAGCTAAAACAAGAACCATGGAAACCATGAAGAAAGTCAGAACTGCAATGAAAATAGATTGGTAGAAACATGAACCAGCCATTAATCGAGGAATACAAGTTAAGGCTTGAGAACTTTGAAGGTCCGTTTGATCTTCTTTATCATCTGATTGAAAAAAATGAGATGGATATTTATGACATCCGAATCGGTGATATTACTGATCAATACCTTGAATATCTGTTTGATATGCAGACACTTAATCTTGATATTGCCAGTGATTTCCTGTTGATGGCATCTACTTTACTGCATATCAAATCAAAAATGCTTCTTCCGGTGATTTCTGATGATGAAGAAGATGAACTTGATCCGAGAGAAGTGCTTGTGAGGCAACTTCTCGAATACAAGAAATATAAGAAAGCCTCTTTTGCAATCAAAGAACTGCACGAGGCTGGGAATCGGTATTTTTACGGATTACCGTCAAGTGAGGATTTTGGAGAAACTAAAAAAGTGTATGAGGTGTCTCCGCTGATTCTTAAAGAGATGTACAAGGGGATTGTATCAAGGAATGAGCGGAAAAAGAACTACAAGACCCGGTACATGGAAAAAATACTCAGACATGACCGTTTTACTGTAGAAAAGAAAATAAGGGTGGTCATTAAAACTCTGCTTAATAATGCTAAAATAAGTTTTTTTGAATTTTTCAAAAAGAAAGAGGCTGAAAAACTTGATGTAGTCGTCAGTTTTTTGTCAATACTGGAACTGGCAAAAGAACGAAAAGCGAAATTGAATCAGAACAGAATTTTCAGTGATATTGTTGTTGAAAAAACAGATAAGTTAACAGAAAGTGATTTAAAGGAATATATTGATATATATAAGTAGGGAGTTGTCATGGAAATAAATGAAATCAAAGAAATAATTGAAGCCATTCTCTTTGCAAGCGGGGACTTGGTGTCTCTGTCGAAAATCAGTGAAATACTCACACTTGATGAAAAACAGGTTAGGCCGATCATGAGTGAACTGATTGAGAGCAAGTTGAACAAGCAAAGCGGTATCATCATCAAGGAGATTGAAAACAGTTATCAGATGAGTACTAATCCTGAATATTTCGATTATGTCCGAAAACTGTTTGAAAGGAACACATCCAAGACACTTTCTCAAGCGGCTTATGAGACACTGGCAATCATTGCCTACAATAAGAATGTCACCAGAGCTAAAATTGAAGCCATCAGAGGGGTCAGTGCCGGATCGACAATCAACACCCTGATTGAAAAAGGATTTGTGGAGGAATCAGGAAGACTTGAAGCTCCTGGAAGACCTGTCCTTTACAGGACAACTGACGAGTTTCTGCGTTCTTTCAATTTGAGATCACCTGCGGACCTGTTTCCAATAGAATCATTCAGTGATGAGAAGAAAGAAGATGAAGAAGAATAATGGAAAAAATGAGACTTCAGAAATACATAGCCCAGTGCGGATACGCCTCGAGAAGAAAAGCGGAACAGCTGATCATAGACGGCAGAGTGACTGTTAACGGAGTGGTTGTCACGGAAATGGGTGTCAAAGTGGATGCCGGTGATATTGTCAAGGTTGACGATAAACGTATTAAAACGGAAAAAAGGAAAGTGTATATCCTTCTAAATAAACCAATAGGGGTTGTTACTACCTCTGATGATGAATTCGACAGGAAGACAGTGCTTGACCTTCTGGAAGGAATCAAAGAGAGAGTGTACCCAGTCGGCAGACTTGACTATAATACAGCAGGACTCCTGATTCTAACCAATGACGGTGAACTGACGAAGTTCCTGACTCATCCGTCGCATGAGATAGAAAAGACCTATATTGCAGAATTCTACGGGAACTTTGATGAAACGAAGAAACAGATATTTGAAAAAGGTGTTGATATTGAAGGTTACCAGACTTTGCCTGCTAAAGTAGAGATTCTATCTCCTGAAAAAGTGAAAGTGACCATTAGAGAAGGTAAAAACAGGCAGATAAGAAAGATGTTTGAACAAGTGGAATGCGATGTCTATAAGCTGAGGAGAATTTCCATAGGGACATTGCACGATGATAAACTGATGCCGGGAAAATGGCGTTATCTTAAAGCGGAAGAACTGAAGGGTCTTGGGTATGTCACTGAAGAATAACCTTGCCATGGCTCATGAGTTCATGAAAAAAACAATCACAAAAAACAGCATTACAGTTGACATGACTGCAGGAAATGGGCATGACACTCTGTTTCTTGCTGAACATTCAAAATCTGTATATGCATTTGATATTCAAGAAAAAGCACTGAATAATACGAAGGATTTACTTAATAAGCAAAAGCTGACCAATGTGACACTGATTCATGATGGGCATGAAAACATTGACAGATACATCCAGGAGCCAGTCGACGGTGTGATGTTCAATCTCGGATTCCTTCCGGGATATGATCATAAGGTAGCTACCAACCATGAGACCACCATTGAAGCCATAAAGAAATCAATGCTGCTGCTAAGTAAAAACGGGTTGATGAGCATTCTCGTATATCATGGGCAGGACAGCGGATTTACTGAAAAAGAAAAAGTGCTTGAATTTGTGTCGACCATTGATGACAATCAGTTTAAAGTTCTTAAACTCTCATTTGAGAATCAAAGGAATTATCCTCCGATACTGATACTGATAGAAAAAAAGTAGATTATTTTATGTTGCATAAGGGTAGATATTTATATATAATTGTTGTGATTAAAAATCGTGACTAAAAAATTTGAGGTGGAAATAGATGACAATGGTTAACAAAGTTAATGAATTGCGTTCTAAAAAACAGAGGCTAGAGCTTGGTGGCGGTCAGGAAAGAATTGATAAACAGTTATCAAGTAACAAGATGACAGCCAGACAGCGTCTAGAATTACTGTTTGATGAAGGTACTTTTGTGGAAGTCGGTGGTTTTATCGAAACCAGAAGTATTGCCTTTGGAATGCAGGAAAAAAAGATTTCAGGCGACGGAGTCGTCACCGGATATGGAAGCATAGACGGAAGACTGATTTATGCATCAGCTCAGGACTTCACTGTGATTGGCGGTTCGCTCGGAGAAATGCATGCGAAGAAAATAACAAACATACTTGATATGGCTATGAAAATGGGAGCACCGGTCATCAGCATTAATGATTCAGGCGGAGCCAGAATTGAAGAAGGTTTGGATGCGCTTTCAGGTTTCGGAGATATATTTTACAGAAATACATTGGCTTCAGGCGTGATTCCTCAGATTTCAGTAATCATGGGACCATGTGCTGGAGGAGCTGTATATTCACCAGCCATCACAGACTTTACCATTATGGTTGAGAAAACCAGTCAGATGTTTATCACAGGACCTTCTGTCATTGAAGCAGTGACCGGGGAAAAAGTGACATTTGAAGAACTGGGCGGAGCAGGAACACATAATGAAATCAGCGGAAATGCTCACTTCAAGTATGCAGATGAAAAATCCTGCATTGAAGGAATTAAGAAATTATTATCCTATTTACCAGATAATAACCTGTCAGGGGCTCCTTTCGTCAGAGCCGGTGATGATATGAACAGACTGTCTGACAATATCTACAATATCATACCTGACGGTTCTAATTCACCCTATGATGTGAAAGACATCATCAAAGAAGTTGTTGATTTCGGTGATTTCTTTGAAGTACAGGCAGATTATGCCAAAAACTTAGTCGTTGGTTTTGCAAGAATCAACGCAGGTACTGTTGGAATCGTAGCTAACAATCCTAAATTTTTAGCAGGTTCACTGGATGTTAATTCATCAGATAAAGGAGCCAGATTTGTGAGATTCTGTGATTCATTTAATATTCCGCTTGTGACTTTCACTGATGTTCCGGGATATTTACCTGGGAAGAATCAGGAACATAACGGGATTATTCGTCATGGAGCCAAACTATTATATGCATTCTCAGAAGCGACTGTTCCAAAAATTAATGTCATCTTGAGAAAAGCATATGGCGGAGCTTATATTGCAATGAACTCAAAGCACTTAGGTGCCGATATGGTTTATGCGTGGCCATCAGCGGAAATCGCAGTTATGGGACCGGATGGAGCCGCTAATATCATATTCAGAAAAGACATTGCAAACAGCGATGATCCAATTAATTTCAGAGCGGAAAAGATTCAGGAATACAAAGATGAATTTTCTAATCCATATGTAGCAGCGACCAGAGGCTATGTGGATGATGTCATTGATCCGGGAGCAACAAGAGTATACATTTCAAGTTCGCTGGATATGCTGTCATCAAAATCAGAGTCAAGGCCAAAGAAAAAACATGGTAATATACCTTTATAAAATTTAGGAGGAATGAAATAGTGAAAAAGTTTTTAATAAAAGTTAACGGAACAGATTATGAAGTAGAAGTAGAAGAAATCGGTGGATCACAACCAGTGGTTCAAACTGTCAAACCTGCAGTAACCGCTAAAGTTGAAGCTCCTAAAGCCGCAGCTCCTGTGGCTGCAGGAAAAGCAGGTGCTGTTAAGGTAACTTCACCGATGCCGGGAACTATTCTTGGTGTTAAAGTTAAACAGGGAGATACCGTTAAAAAGGGAGATACAATCATCATACTTGAAGCAATGAAGATGGAAAATGAAATCCCTGCACCTCAGGATGGTGTGATTTCATCCATCAATGTTGAAACAGGAGCATCTGTTGAATCAGGTCAGTTGCTTGCTTCACTTAATTAGTAATAAGGAGATAAGTTTTAATGTCAAAAGTAAAAATTACTGAAACAGTATTAAGAGATGCTCACCAGTCACTGTTTGCCACCAGAATGACAACAGCTGAAATGCTTCCGATTGTAGAAAAACTTGATCAGGTTGGCTACAGATCATTGGAATGCTGGGGTGGAGCAACCTTTGATTCATGTATAAGATTCTTGAATGAAGATCCATGGGAACGCCTTAGACAGATCAAAGCAAAAGCGAAAAAAACACCGTTACAGATGCTTTTAAGAGGACAGAACATTTTAGGCTATAAACATTATGCAGATGATGTTGTTGAATATTTTGTGCAGAAAGCAATCTATAACGGAATTGATGTCATCAGAATATTTGATGCCTTGAATGATCCTAGAAATCTTGAAACAGCGATGAGAGCCACTAAAAAAGAAGGCGGGCATGCTCAGGGGACCATCTGCTATACCATCAGTGATGTTCATACCATTGAACAGTACATGAAAGATGCCAGAGGGCTTGTTGATGCCGGTGCTGATTCTATCTGTGTTAAGGATATGGCAGGATTGCTGCTTCCATATAAAGCATTTGAGCTGATTTCAGCATTGAAAGAGGAAGTCAAGATTCCAATCCAGCTGCATACCCATGCCACCAGCGGAACTGCTAATATGACCTATCTGAAAGCGATTGAAGCAGGCGTTGACGTTGTTGACACTGCGATATCACCACTTTCCATGGGTACCGCACAACCGGCTACTGAACCGCTTGTTGCCACATTACAGGGAACTGAATATGATACAGGTCTTGATATCAATCTGCTGAATGAAATTGCTGAGTACTTCAGACCAATCAGGGAAAAATATATCGCAAACGGCCAATACAGTGTTAAATCCATGGGTGTTGACATCAATACTCTTATATATCAGGTACCAGGCGGTATGTTATCTAATCTGATCAGCCAGCTTAAACAGGCCGGTAAAGAAGAACTGTATTACCAGGTGCTTCAGGAAGTGCCAAGAGTGAGAGCTGATTTCGGATTTCCTCCACTTGTGACACCATCAAGTCAGATTGTCGGAACTCAGGCAGTCATGAATGTGATTTCAGGTGAAAGATACAAAATGGTTCCGAATGAGTCAAAAGATATGGTTGAAGGAAAATATGGAAGAACTCCAGTTCCCATCAAACAGGAAATCATTGATAAAATTTTAGGACCTGGTGCATCCACCATTACACACAGACCAGCTGACGACATTGCCCCTGAACTTGAAAGCATTAAAAAAGAAGCAGCCGAATTCATTGAACAGGATGAAGATGTGCTGACTTATGCTATGTTCCCGAAAGTAGCGACAAAATATTTTGAATATAGAAGAGCACAGAAATATAAGATAGATCAGGATATGGTCAACATGGAAGATAAAGTACATCCTGTATAAACGCATTTATTTAAATTAAAAAGCTTCTGCAAGTATTGCAGGAGCTTTTTTTTGATATAATAATCGTATGAGAATAAATGCTATTAAAAAATTATTGATATTATTTGTACTGTTGCTATTCATTACAGGCTGCAAAACAGTTGAAGTGGTAACTCCTGTTCAATCAGAATTTCCTGAGGTATCTACCTTTCAATCTGAACCAGCTGCCAGTGAGATCACACAAGCATCTTCGTTACCATCTCCGACTGAGACAGCAAATCCTGATGAAAATTTAATTTTACTGAATAAATTAAACAGCGAGCAGGTAATAATGATTAAGGTAATTGATGAAAATGACTTTCATGCTACATTAT
>JAFGUQ010000121.1 GCA_016938455.1 Clostridia bacterium | reverse complement strand
GTTAGAAGGTAAAATCATCTCATCAGGATACTTTAATGAATCTTCTATTGAAACAGAAAAACATGCTTTCGGGAGAAAAGCTTCGCTTCGCATTAGAAATAAAGATAACAAAACACCTTCAGGCAGTTATGCAGTATCAGATTTCGGCATTAGCTGTTCAGGAACAGTAAAGCTGTATTATGAAAATGCCGCTGATGGGGATGAACTGATCATTTCTTATGATGATATGATAAATTCTGCTATGACAGTGAATCCTGTCAGAAATACTTTTGGTTATTCAGACCGCTTCATACTGAAAAAAGGTAGCGGAGTCATCAGCGGTACCATGGCAAGAGGTTTCAGGTATGTCATGGTTGACCTTACCGGAAAAGGTACCGTCAAAAAAATTGATGTTTTAAAAGAGGAATATCCTTATCAATCCGTAAAATCGTTTATGGCTTCAGATCCATACCTGAACACGCTCTTTGATCAGAGTGTCAGGACACAGCAGATCTGCACTATTGACGGCTTTACAGACTGCGTCACAAGGGAAAGGGTATTATGGCTTGGAGATGCCTATATGGACTGCCTTGGCAACTATTATTCAGAACCTGATAAGGGACTGCTTCTTGATACGATTTACAAGCATGCACATAGCCAACGTGAAAACGGATCACTTGGAGGGTATACCATGACAGATCTCAGTCCAGAATGGATCTGCATGGTATCTTATGACATGATGTGGCTCCATATGGTGATGGATTATGTTCTTTTCACCGGTGATGTGAAATCTCTGACTCCTTTGAATGAAACAATCATAAATCTGCTTGGCTACCTGAATGCCCAGAAAAACGAAAACGGAGTCATTGACACAGCACTTGGAGGGTCAGGCTTCTGGGAATGGGGGTTTTCTGAACTTGAAGGGCAGCTCCTCATGAGTAATGCCTATTTTATCTTCACCATCGAAAGAATGTACAGAGATTCATATTTCAGCCAGTTCATCAGTACAGATTTATATGAAGAAACAAAAATTCTTAAAGAAAAATGCAGAACACTTTTCTATGATGAAAAGCCTGGCCTATATAAAGATGCCATCAGGCCTGATGGCAGCCGTTACTCTCTGCATTCGCAGACAGCGAATGCATTTACTCTTTTAAGCGGTATCTGTGAGAAGGAAAAGCAAAAAGAATTAGTAGAGAGACTGATGAATCATGAGAAATTTGGAGTGATGGCCACCGGTGAGCGACCACAGGATACAGAAAAAATTAAACATGATCTTTTTAAGATCAATCCTGTCTCAAGCATGTACAGTGCCATGTTTGTCTGTCAGTCGCTGTTTGCAAATGGATTTCATGAAGAAGCACTGATGGTTATGAAAGAGGTGTGGGGACCCTTTGAGAGCTTACCGACACTTCCGGAGCTAAGAGTAAACGGAAGCAATAACACCATGTGCCATGGCTGGTCGGGTGCTCCTGCATTTTTGTTACCGATGTATATTCTGGGACTTCACCCAATTGAAAAAGGATGGGAGAAAACCCTGTTTATGCCGCCTGTACTTTCTGTTGATTGGTTATCCTGTGTCAAAGGAACAGTGAAGACTCCTTTCGGAGAGATCAAAGCTCAATGGATCAGATTTGATGGCGGAATAAAAATGGCTGTGACTATACCGGATGAGGTGACTGTGATCACTAAGTGGAAGAATAAGGAACATAGCTGCAGCAAAGCCGGCGAATTCACCTTTTTTATTTTTGACTGAAAGTTTGCAGGGTAAAACTTGCCATGAAATTGAATAATTTTAAAAAAAAGTAGTGAAAAATTTCTGAATATATGGTATCTTAATATAAGTCACGGAGGCATAGCTCAGCTGGCTAGAGTACCTGCTCGACATGCAGGGGGTCACTGGTTCGAACCCAGTTGTCTCCACCATATTTTTTAAAAAGCCCTGAAAATGGGCTTTTTTGCTGTCTTGAATAATTCGCATCAGTGTTTGTAGTCTTTTTGTTTTGAAAAAAATAAAAAAAGTAGTGAAAAAAAACAGAAAATAAGGTATCCTAAAGATAGTACGGAGGCATAGCTCAGCTGGTTAGAGTACCTGCTTCACATGCAGGGGGTCACTGGTTCGAACCCAGTTGTCTCCACCAGTTTCTTAAAGAAAAACTTATCAACAGACCAACAAAATGATATGATATTCATATCATTTTATTTAGGGAGGGTTTCTTGAAAAAGAGTAAGGTAATCTTCATTGTAGTCATGATTCTGATTGTTTCAGGATGTCAGCGCTCTTTAGATCAGCAAGCTTTTACTGTACTGTTGACCTATCCGATTGCTGACACCATGCAGACTGAGTTCTATTCAGATTCAATGAAAATTGATGAACCTTTGGAAGGTGACCCTTTTTATGGCCAGGATGCAACCTATTCCTTCAATACCCCTTCATATAAAGACAACGGCGATCATACAGTAACTGATCTTGTGACAGGACTCATGTGGCAGCAGACCATGGAACCTAAAATGACTTATGAAGAAGCTGTCAGATACGCCAGTGAATGTAAACTGGGGGGATATGATGACTGGCGTATTCCCACCATCAAAGAGCTGTTTTCATTGATTATCTATACAGGTAATTCAGGAGGGGAAACAGCAGGAAACCTTTTCATAGACACTGAATATTTTGATCAGCCCATTGGAGATATCAGTATTGGCGAACGGGAAATTGATGCACAAGTCTGGTCAACTACCTGGTATCTCGGGAAAACCATGAATAATGATGATACAATATTCGGTGTCAATTTCATTGATGGGAGAATAAAAGGGTATCCGGCTGAAAAACAAAATGGAGAAGCAAACAGGATGTATTTCAGACTGGTCAGAGGAAACGAACTTTACGGTATCAATCAATTAAAAGACAATGGAGATGGAACGGTCTCTGACTTAGCTACGGGACTGATGTGGCAGCAGTCTGATGACGGAAACAGAAGAAACTGGGAACAGGCGCTTTCCTATTGTGAATCTTTGACTTTGGCAGGCTATGATGACTGGTTTTTACCAGATATAAAACAGCTGCAGAGCATTGCTGATTATGATCATCTGCTACCGGCTGTAAATGAAAATTTCATACTGACGAAAATCAAGGATCCTGCCGGAAAAGATAATTTCGGATTTTACTGGTCTTCCACGACCCATCTTGATGGTATGAATCCATATGATTCGGCATGTTATATCGCTTTTGGAAAAGCACAGGGGAAAATGAACGGGATGCTGGTTGATGTTCATGGCGCCGGAGCCGTCAGAAGTGATCCGAAAAATGGAGATGAAGCTGATTACCCCCAATATTTCGGCCCGCAGGGTGATATAAGATATGTATATAACTTTGTACTTGCAGTCAGAGTGGATGACTCAGTCATTAAATAACAGAATAGAATGAGAGAACAAAATGAATCAGACAGAAACAGCAAAGAAAACATGCCTTAACGGCTGGTGGGACTTTCAACCGGTATTTCACATCAATGATGATTTGACAATCCCTGAAAGCGGGTGGGCAGAGAAGAAATATATGGTACCTTCTTTTTTTACAAAACCATTGGATGGTGTCAGAAAAAAAGGAGAGGTCTATTTTACTGACAGAAGAAAAGATCAGAAAGTTCTGCAGACTGATGACTATGAATTTCTTTATGATGCTTACAGGTATCCTAATGAGTGGAGTATGACAAGAGCTGCCTGGATTAAAAGAGAGTATGTATTAGATAAGAAGAAAGATGAAAAGAGATATTTTCTTTTATTTGAAGCGGTTGAACCAAAAGGTGCTTTTTTTCTCAACGGACAGAAAATCGGCGAAAACATTCATCCAACCCTTCCATTTGAAGCTGATGTCACTGATGTTTTAATAGAGGGAAACAACGAAATCGCTGTCTTGATTACTGACTATGAAAGGGACTCAAAAGGTAGAATCATGGTACCTTCCGGAAACAATATTCCCTGTCAGCATTCAGGGATATGGCAGGATGTGTATCTGATAGAAAAAAATGAAGTGTTTGTCAGTGACATTACCATCACGACATCAGTCAGAAAGGGGAACCTATCAGTTTTCACTAAAATCACCAATGCCTCTGACAGTGAAAGGGTGCTTACAGTGGAGTCCTTCGTGACTGACTGGAGCAAAGATGAAGTTTCACTGGAAATACGGTGCAAAGCAGGAAATGATAACATCAGACTGGCGCCTTTTACGACAGGTGATCTTACTTTCGAAAATCGTTTCAGCGATGCCATCTGGTGGGAACCTTCCAATCCTAAATTATATCTGCTGCACACTCTCATCAGGCAAGATGGAAAAATCATATCGTATCATACGGAAAGATTCGGTTTCAGAGAAGTATGGATTGAGGGAAAAGATATCATGCTGAATGACCACCCTGTTCATCTGTTTTCTGACTGGGGGCATAAGGTCACACCTTATCATCATACCAGAGAATGGATTATCCAGTGGTTCAATATGATCAGAGACTTGAATATGAATCATTCAAGACTTCATACTCATCCTCACCCGAAGCTTTATCTTGAACTTGCCGATGAAATGGGAATTCTGATTACCGGAGAAACAGGGCTGCATGGTTCGGGAGGGGAACAGGCTTCTGAAAGTCTCCTTTACTATGAAAGAGCATTTGAACATATAGAAAAGTTTGTCAGAAGAGACAAAAATCATCCGAGTATTATCTTATGGAGTGTTGAAAATGAAATGAGATGGAATGCACTGGATGACACTTCAGGTCTTATGCAGGAGTATCTGCCGAAACTCAAAGAGCATTTTAATTTTCTTGATCCGACAAGACCTGCCTATCATGAAGGGGACAGCTCATTATGGAATGAAAAAAATCAGGACATCATCAGCAGACATTACGGTAAAGAATGTTCAGGTATCGGATGGTGGGATCAGACACAACCTCTTCACAGCGGGGAAATGAGTCTTTATCATTATTCTGGTCCAAACAACTGCGGCCAGCTTGGCGGAGATGAAGTGTTCAGTGATTACAAAGTGATGGACCGAGCTGCTTCAATGGACACATCATATATCGTGGAAGCAGGGAGAACACTTGGTGTCAGTTGCTTTGGACCATGGAACATGTCGTGTCTTGAGAATCTGAGAATGGAAGAAAAAGAAATAGAGCTTTCTTATGACGATTATGAGTCACCAGGAGTCAAACCGCTTTATGTCCAACCCCATTCCTCAGAGTTTGAATTCTACCATGAGGGGAAAGGGTATACACCAATTAGCAGTTTTGATATTCAGAAAAAAGCATTCAGACCTTTTGCGGTAATAGATTTGAGCCAAAAAACAAACTATTTTGAGAATCAGTTATTCAGACATCGTTTAACCATGGTCAATGACATGGATAAATCAGTCAGGGGAACACTTGAAGTGTCGATGAAAAACAGACAAGGGGATATTCTAAAGAAAGAAGAGTGGACTGTATCTGTTTCAAGAGGGGGTATTGAATACAGAGAAATAAGCATGAAAATGCCGCTGATGACTGAAAAGACTGCAATCTATTATGAAGCAGTGTTTACTGAAAACAGCTTAATTCTTGATACATGGAGAAAAGAACTGAATGGCTGGCCAGACCTGAAGCTGTCATGCCCGGAAACCGGGATTTACGGAAACAGGAAGATGGAAGCCGTGTTAAAGAATACAGGATTGAAATATCGCTATGTCTCAGACTGGACAACGCTTCTTGATGAGGGGATCCGTGTGGTGATTGTTGAACCTGAAGAAACCATTCCTGGCAGCACACAGAATAAGGATATCAGAGAATATATGAAACAAGGCGGAAGAGTTATTCTGCTGGAACAGAGTGTCAGCCTGTTCCCGACAGTAAATCTGGAGGAGAAACAAGTACTTGCAAGTCATATCAGAGCATTTGGACACCCTGTATTTAATGAAATCGATGACACAATGCTTCGTTTCTTTGGTGAAGACCCTTATCCGCTTCTAGCAGGAGACAGTTATGTCGCCACAAAAATGTATGTCAAGGACTGCAGGAAAGGGATGCTTGTTTTATCAGACAGCGGTGACGGTGCTTTTGGTGACGGCAATCTTTCCTATACACCTCTTTTTGAAATCAAAGAAGAAGCGGGACTATTACTCTCCTGTCAGTTCAGAATCATGGACAAACTGCTCAGTGAACCATGTGTGCGGCTATTATTATCAAATATGCTGGCTTATGCATTTTCTTATGAACCGGCTGATAAAAAAACATTGCACATACTTGAGAACTTCAATAAAAAAGAAGCAGAACAAGCAATAGAGACAGCAAAAGCAGGAGGTAATGTACTGGTCATCAACAGTAATCAGGAGCAGTTAGACTGGTTTAACCATGAGTTGGGTACTTCATTGCTTCTCAAAAAGACTGATGCTGTTTATCAGGCTGTCAGAAGCAGATATGATGATGTGTTAAACGGTATTTCCAACGAAGATACCTGTGGTATCACTACATTCTGTTATTCAAGTACTGAGAATATCAATCAGGAAATAGGAAGCGTGTTTCTGTCAGGTGATGAGAAATGTGAAGTTCTGCTTGAAACGCCAACTGGCAGTGCGTTGAAAGAACTGTTTGTCATGGGTGGTAAAAGTGAGATATTAAAGACCCATACACTGTCGCGTTTTCTCCATAAAGAAAAGCCTGAAAGACTGTCTGTCTTATCACGGTTTAAAATGGATGATGGTGCTGTCTATTTTCTTCAGTTTGAGCACATCAATCATTTTACTTGTTTTAAACACAGATTAACAGCCAATCTGGGTTTTGATCATAAGGCCAGCCTGCTAGAAGGAGAGTGTGTTCCTGATATCCATAAAAACAGTGACGGCTTCCCAGAAAAAATGTATGTTTATGGAAAAGAAGTCAATGATGCGACATGGGAGAACATGCTTCAATGCACCGTTCCAAGCATGGAAAGGATGGCCACCGCACCGATTCTAAACATGGGGGACTGGGAGCAGTTTGAAGGTGAATCAGGAAACTTCATGGTTGATTACCAGAACTCATATCTGTATTATCGTATTTATTCGCCGGTTGCCAGAAAGAATGTGAAAACGAACCTTGGTGTTCCGAATCCTATGATGCTCACTTTTCTTGATATATCAGGAGTGGGAGAAGCTCATGTCTTTGTGAACGGAGTGTCATACGGCAAAGTCAAAGTCAATGATGCAGCCACAATCAGTGATATTTCGCTGGAAAAGGATTTCAACCATATACTCATCAGATGGGGAACCAAAGATACCATGCTGTCGTTAAAGATGCAGTGGAGAAATATCATGAGACAGCCAGAAACCAGCTTCAGGTTTCTATAGCCGGAAAGAGGAGAAATTATGTCAAGGAAATTAATCATCATCTTATCAATTATTCTACTGACATTGTCAGGGTGTACTAAAACGGAGGTCATTGACACATTGTCTCCCTCTAAAACGCCACTCCCTGTCGTTACGGAGCAGAGCTTTTCAACAAAGGAAGCGGAGAAACAACCGGAGATTTCCTATGAGGAATACTCCAATGAGAACAGTGACTACAATATGACAGTATACATGAGTATTCCTCAAGTAGGAAAACTTGCAGATGCTGAGGTGGAATTGATGATCAACAGCGTCATCATGAAAGAAGCTATGGCGATAAAGGATGAGTTTGAATCATGGGCCAGGCAGGACTATGAGAGTCTTACAGGGGACATGAAAGCATTTCCGCATACACTTGATTTCGGATTTGATATAAAGACTTTGGACAGCAGTATCATGAGTGTCGCTATTATCTATTACACCTACACAGGAGGTGCTCATGGGCTGGAAACCACTTATTCATATACTTTCAGACTTAATGACGGGACACAGGTGGCTTTTAAGGAACTGTTTGATAAGAATTATGACTTTATCACAGCAATCAATAAAGAGATTTCAGATAATAAATATACATTCACAGGTGGCTTTGATGAATATGTATATCAGGTGGAAGACTTCAAAGGCATAACAGAAAATACCAAGTTCTATATAAAAGACAATTCAATTGTCATTTACTATAATCCTTATGAGATCGCCGCTTATGCTGCCGGGTATCTTGAATTCAGAATCAGTGATATGATTCCATTCAGTCTTGACTAGATGACTTCCTCGTGAAAAACAGCCAGGGCAGATAAAAAATGAAAAAGACAATGATGACAATCAAAGCAAAGGACAGAAAATAGACAATTCCTGTCCCTTTTATCAAGTCAAGCGGAGTTGCAATATCAGGTTTTTCAAGTAGAAACATATAATTGACATTGAACAGCCGGTCGATGATGTACATGATTATGGATAAAGGCAGAAGAGTCATCACTGCTTTGGCCAGTGATTTGAATGATATTCTGTAACCATGCACTATGATATAGTAGGTGATTGTGAAAACGATATATGAATGAACGAAAAAGTAATGGTAGAATCTGAAATGATCGGGGCCGTAACCATAGATGTCCGGAAAAACAAGCGCGACTAAAGCTCCGAGAGAAAAGAAATACAGAATCTCGAAAAATTTTCTGCTTTTTGTGATATTCATGGCAAGAGCCATCCAGAGAGATATGGCGCATAATTCAAAAGGGATCAGGTTCTTGACAAAATCAGTCTGATTGACGAAGTTCCAGATGTGATAAGCAAGTTCGAAGGAAAACGCGACAACTGATATCACAATCAGGAAGATGGTTTCTTTTTTTCTGTCTCTGAGAAACTTTCTGAATATGAAAGTCAGCAGGATGGCAATTCCCAGAAAGGAAAGAGCAAGTATATGGTAAGGACCATATTCGTTGAATAGCAGTGCATTCGGCGTAGCATTAAAGAAACTCATCATCATTACCCCCATACAAATAGTATACTGGAAGTTTTTTTTACGGGCAATATCAATAAAGCATCTTTTCTATATCTCTTAGCTCAATTTACAATTCAAATCACTTATAGGCGCATATAACAGCGTAATGACTGAATTTGTTATCTTTACTCATAACTGCGCTGCAGTGCGGTTGCTGCTACCTTGACGCTTCCAGGATAGGTTGCATAATATGCGATGTTTTTACATGCTTTACTAAAATCACCCGGTAAGGTGATGCTGTTCACCCTGTATCGGCATTTAAATAGTTCTCATAATTATTTATGATAACTGTATCACATCATTGAAAGGACAGCTTATGAGTAAAATTGCCAATTTTATCGTGAATCACAAAAAAACAATTCTTATCTTATTCCTGATTGTATTTGTCATCTCTTTCGTTTTAATGCTGAATGTCGGGCAGAATTATGACATGTCAAAATATCTGCCCAAAAATTCAAATTCTAAAAAGGGAATTGATGTACTTGAAAAGGAATATGCCTATAACGGACAGGCTAACCTGTTACTTGAAAATCTCACAATTCCTGAGATTATTCAATATGAAAAGCAGATTGAGTCAATCGATGGAGTCGAATCAGTCATCTGGCTGGATGATATTGTTGACTTGACCAAACCGGTTGAAACATATGACAGCAAGCTGGTTGATGACTACTACAAAGATGGGCGAGCATTGCTGCAGATTGTCTTCACAGAATATGATTACAGTGAGCAAACCAGAAATGCGCTTACTGAGATCATTTCCATCATCGGAAATGATGGCGGAGTGAGCGGAACAGCTGTTGATGCCAATAACACGGTTAATTCGATAGGTTCCAATATCATGGTAGGTATCATAATTGCCGTGGTCATTATCATACTGATTCTGATCATGTTCACTCATTCTGTCTTTGAGGTTTTCCTGTTTTTAGTCACCATAGGGATATCCATAGTCATTAATATGGGAACAAACATCATATTCGGAGAGATATCCTATATGACCTTTGCTTCGGCTTCTATTTTGCAGCTGGCCATATCGATGGACTATTCCATCTTTCTGCTTCACCGGTTTGCGGATGAAAAGAAAAACACAGATGACAGTAAACTTGCCATGAAACGGGCTATCCAGGGGTCATTTCAGTCAATTTCTTCCAGTGCAGCCACGACAGTGGCCGGATTTGCAGCTCTTGTTTTCATGAGTTATACCATTGGCATGGATATGGGCCTGGTACTTGCCAAGGGAATTGTGCTTAGTTTCATCAGTGTGGTTGTGCTATTGCCTGTTCTTGCTCTTTACAGTACCAGACTGATTGAAAAAACCACTCATAGAGTACTGCTTCCTTCTTTTAAGAAAATGCAGATGAAACTAGGTGGTAAAATCAAATATGAACTGATTATTCTAATAGTCATTGTTGCCTTTGTCAGTTTTCTGGCTCAGAGTCATAATAACTTCGAATTTTATTCAAAAACAGGTGATAATAACGGACAGAAAGAGATCACCACTAAAATTAATGACACTTTCGGTGTGACCAATCAGGTGATTTTGCTTGTTCCGAACAACAATCAGATTAATGAAATGGACATGGCGGATAAGCTTTTGACACTGCCCGGAGTTTTAAATGTGCAGGGTTACTACACATTGATTGATCCTTCCATTCCAAGAGAACTGATCAGTGAGCAAATAATTAAGCAGTTCATCAGTGAAAACTATTCCAGATATATCGTCTATATCGATGCTCCTGTTGAAAGTGATTATACCAACCAGGTCATGAACAGCATCGGGGATGCTGTCAGCAGGTTTTATGATCATTACTTTATCACCGGAAATTCACGTGTCATACAGGACATTAAAGAGGTTACGACTAAAGATTTTCCCATAGTGAATCTGATTTCAATATTGGCAGTCGGTCTGATTCTTCTTCTGACCTTCAGGTCAATTGGAATTCCGCTGTTACTGCTTTTGGTCATTGAAGCATCCATCTGGATCAACATGTCCATTCCATATTATTCAGGAAACAGCATCATGTTCATCGGCTATATGATTGTCTCAGCCGTGCAGCTGGGAGCCACTATTGACTATGCCATCCTGATGACCAATTATTATCAGGAAGGAAGGGAAAACATGTCACCAAAAGAAGCCGCTGTCTATGCTGTTGAAAAAGGCGGACATTCCATTTTCACATCTGCAGTGATTCTGGCAGCTGCCGGATTCACCATCAGCTTCATCTTTACGCAGCCTGAGCTGTCACAGTTGGGAATATTAGTCGGAAGAGGTGCATTGTTAAGTGCAGCTTTGGTCATTATTGCCTTGCCGCAGCTTCTAACCATGCTTGATAAGATATTGAAAAAAACTACATTAAAAAAGAGGATAAAAAAATGAAAAGAACAAGAAAAAGAATGGCAGTCATTGCCTTGATCATTATACTGGCACTTTCACTAAATGTAAGTGCAGGTCAAAGCACCTCATTTAAAGATGAAACGGTGTATGGAATCTTAGATTATAACGGATCGGTTGACACAGTTTATGTAGTGAACAGGTTGTATAACAGCGACAGCAATGTATATGTGGATTACGGGAATTATTCGGAAATCAAGAATTTATCCACCAGTACGGTCCCAGTCATTGAAAATGACAGGATCACTTTCAATGAAAAAGAGGTTCTCAGCGGAGGACTATATTACCAGGGAACCATTGATAAGCTTCTGCCATACAAAGTTAACATATCCTATATGGTTGACGGAACGGCACTCGATGGAAGTGAACTGGGAGGTCAGAGTGGAAATATAGAGATAAGGATTCAAGTGGAGCCTGATCTATACTGTGAAAAAGCAATCAGAGACGGATTCATGGCACAGGTCACTGTCAATCTGAATTTGAAAAAGGTCAGAAATGTTGTTGCCGAGAAAGCAACTGCTGTCATAGCCGGAAATACAATGACACTTAACTTTACAGTTCTAGCCAATCAGAAAGACACATTTTCTGTGTCGTTTGACAGTGAGAATTTTGAACTGGACCCGATAACTGTTTCTCTTATTAAAAGCAGCATCACCTTACCTGCTGCTGTTACTGACAACATCAGCAGTTTCGATGAAGGATTTTCACAGCTGACTGATGGAATGAACCAGCTGATTGAAGGAACAGATCAACTGCAGGCAGGTCTTCACAGTCTTGCCAACGGCATTGGAGGAGTCAATCAGGGAATGAAGTCACTGTCATCCAACGGCAGCTTATTAGCCGGGGGGTTAACTCAGTTTGAAGCGGGACTGATTGAATTAGACAATGCAGGAAACGACATCGCGACAGGACTTGGCAGTCTGTCAGAAAACGGAACTGCTTTGAATGGCGGAATAGCAGGACTTAGTGCTGGTATGACTTCACTTTCAAATGGGCATGAACAGCTTTTTAATGCAGCTTCAGCTTTGATTAAGAGTAATGATCCGGCTGTCAGGGCACTGGCGCAGGGAGTCATTGATGAATATGAAGCCATTAAAACTCTTGAAGGTTCATCAAGCTATCTGTCATCGGGAATCAATGACTATACCAGTGGAATCAAACAGATATCAGACAGTTATCTGCAGTTCAACGGAGGACTAAACGGAGCGGTAACAGGACTTAAAAAACTGACTGTCCAGTTCAACCAGTATATGCAGGGGGTAAAAAGCACTTCCACCGGATTAGATTCATTATATAACGGGGCAGTCACTTTACCTGATGAGGTGAAAGCACTTAATGACGGGCAGATTCAGACCAGAGACGGAATCACTGCTTTTCAGGAAGGATTATCTAAATTAGTGGGTATGCTTACCGCAGACAACAGTGTGTATGTTTCCTTTACCTCTTCCAAAAACAAGCCAAAATCAGTACAGTATATTCTGACAACGAAGAGTATTATGAAATCAGAGGAAAAAGCAGTTGTCGATCAGACAACAACAGTGCTAACTTTCTGGGAACGGATACTTAATTTATTTAAATTTTAAAAACTGTAGAAATTTTCTGCCAATAGTAATAAAATTGTATAAAAACAGTAAAGGAACAGATTATGAAACTGGGACTTGGAATTGATACAGGCGGAACATTTACAGATGCAGTCATCTATAATTTTGAAAACAAAGAAATATTATCAAGTTTTAAATCACCTACTACCATTGGTGATTTAAACATATGCATAAATAATGTGCTTAACAGCATAGACAAACAATACCTTGATTCGATCATGGTAGTTTCACTGTCAACGACGCTGGTGACCAATGCCTGCGTAGAAGGAAAAGGGGCCAGAGGCAAACTGATTCTGATCGGGTGCAAGCGTGAGGAAATCATTAAATACGGCAGAGAGTATGGACTTCCTGATGTCAGTGACATCATTTTCGTTGATGGTGTGGTGGATATCAACGGCAAGGAAATTAAGTCACCTGACTGGGACAGCTTTAAAAAGCAGATTCTTGACATTGAAAAACATGTAGACAGTTTCGGAGTGGTGCAGATGTGGGGAACGGTCAATCCAGTGTATGAAGTGGAAGCCAGAGAACTCATTCAAACCATCAGCAGCAAACCGACTGTCTGCGGACATGAGCTCTCCTCAAAACTTAATTATTTCAGAAGAGCGGTCAGCTGCTTACTGAATGTCAGACTGATTCCCATATTCAACCATTTTCTTGATTCAGTCAAACAGAATATTGAATTAAAAGGTATCAAAGCACCTCTTCTGATTGTCAGATGTGACGGTTCTGTCATGACAGAGCAGTATGCAAGAAGCAAACCGGTTGATACGCTTCTTTCAGGACCTGCAGCTTCCATTGCAGGAGGACTTGTCTTAAGCCGTCAGAAGAACGCGGTGATTCTTGATATCGGAGGTACAACCTCAGATATGGGAATTGTTGAAAATGAAAGTGTCAAGCTGGAAGAGCAGGGAGCTACCATCGGTGAGAACAAAACAGCGACTTCTTCCATTGACATTTACACCCTTGGGATTGGAGGAGACAGTCAGATTGCCGTGACCAGTGACCAGCGATTGATCATCGGTCCGAAAAGAGTGGAGTCGATCTGCCAGCTTTCTTTTAAATATCCTTCCATTAAGGAGAAAATCAGAGAACTCATTCCGGTAGCTAATAAACATGTCAGGAACATCGGCGTTTTCTATTATCTTGTCGGTACCAAGAAAAACAGCAGAATCATTGACTATCTGGCAGATGGTCCAAAGGATGTTCTCTCTATCTGCGACAACTGCGATATTTCAATCTATAACAATGATCTTGATTTACTGGTTAATGAAGGTGTGATTATGCGATGTGCCATTACACCTACTGATATAGCTCATTGCCAGAAGAAATTCAATAAATGGGACAGTGAAGCAGCAGAACTGATTCTGACATTATTCGTCAAGCAGTTCGGATTTGATGAAACAACCATCCTTGCTAAGATTGAAGATAAGATAGGACAGCTGCTTTATACCATGATTGTCAGGAAACTTTATCAGTATGAAAGTAAAAATGACATGGAAGAGGAGTTTTATGAATTCTCCTATGGCAGCGACAGCAGACTTCTTAATTTTGACATCACCTGTAAATTCCCGATTATTGGATTAGGAGCTCCGGCTTATCTTTATCTTCCGGAAGTGGCAAGAAAACTAAATACCACCTGTATCATTCCTACACATGCCGGAGTAGCCAATGCACTAGGTGCCATCGCAGGGGAAATAAGAATAACGGAATTTGCAGAAATCACCACTATTTATGATAACAATCAGTTCGTGGGATATCATCTTCAGACTTCAAATGGTGTCAATCTGTTTGATACCTATGAAGAAGCTGAAAAGCAAGCCTATTCATTGCTTAATTTAATTACCCGTGAAAATCTGGCAAAAAGAGGAGCAGTCAAAGGAGACATACACATTAATAAGCATGATCATTCTGTGAAAGCACCTTTCCAGGGTGAAGAAGCTGAAGAGGAATTCCTGTTCAGATTTGTGAAATTTGAATCAACCGGAAGATGTGATATTGTTAAAAGTGGTATTATTGAAGGATGAAGATAATAAAACTCATTTTAAATCGAATCG
>JAFGUQ010000120.1 GCA_016938455.1 Clostridia bacterium | reverse complement strand
GAATAGCATAACTCAGAATTTCACTATGCCTACATCCGGATCAAACGGGACAACCATCAGCTGGGTGGAAAAGACAGATACAGGAAGCAATATTACAGTATCTGGAGATACAGTTACAGTGACAAGACCATCAAATGCTGAGGGTGATAAGACAGTAACCATAACTGCGACAATTGCAAAGGAAAACGGTACAAGCGAAACAAAAGATATTTCAGTCACCATAAAAGCATACACAGTTGCAGAAGAGGCTGATACTGCCATAGCAGCTGATAAAGCAGCACTTGATGCTACAGACTTTACATATAGCGGAAGTGATGATCAGAATAGCATAACTCAGAATTTTACTTTACCTACATCCGGATCAAACGGGACAACCATCAGTTGGGTGGAAAAGACAGATACAGGAAGTAATATTACGGTATCTGGAGATACAGTAACAGTAGTAAGACCGGCTCATGAAGAGGGAGATAAGATAGTAACCATAACCGCAATTATCAGTAAGGAAGAAGGGGTAAGTGAAACCAAGGATATTGATATAATTATTAAGGCTTCAGACCCGATAACCTATACTGTCACATATGATGAAAACGGAGCTTCGGGAGGGTCTGTGCCAACAGATGAGAATCTTTATGAACAAGGATCAGATGTAATAGTTTTAGGGAACACAGGAACCTTAATAAAACCAGGTTATCAATTTACCGGATGGAACACTCAAGCAGATGGACATGGTACAGATTTTGCAGTCGCAGGCACTTTCACAATGGGAGACTTGAATGTTTTGCTTTATGCAAAATGGATTGCTAATGCAGATTTAAGTTCTGTCAATTTGTCAAATGGTGTTCTTTCACCTGACTTTGATAAAGATGTCATTAGTTATTCAGCAAGTGTTGCTTATAGTACAACGTCAATCACAATAAGTCCTACACTAAATGACGAAGCTGGAAGTATTACAGTTAATGGTGAATCTGTAAATAGCGGACAAATTTCAGATGCAATAGCTTTGGCAGAAGGAAATAATATTATCACTATTGTGACAACAGCTATAGACAACACAACTCAAAAAACATATACATTAACAATCACAAGAGAGACGAATACTAATCAGTATACTGTATCAGGAGATCTAAATGGTATTATTTCTGATGGAACAAATCCTCTGGGAGATGTAACTGTTCGTGTTATGAAAGGTGGTACCAATGGGACTCAGTTTGGGAATACATTAATAACTAATACTCAGGGAGAGTTTGCATTTTCCAGTTTACCATATGGGACATATAGCTTAGTAAGCACTAAAGGTGAGATTATTAAGACAGAAGCAATTGTAATACAATCGGCTTCGACAACGAAAAATTTAACTATGCCAGCAGGAAAACAGAAAACACTTGTTGAAGTTGGAGATGGAACTGCTTCGACTGCAGCAAGTAATCTTGATGACATGTTTACTGAGGAAGATGATTTAATTATTGATGGCGGTGGAGAAGTTATCCTGAAATTAATAGTCAATCAAAAAAATCAGGAGGATGTAGCTTCAGATGCCATACTTATACAAGGTGCCCTTCAAAATGGAAATACTGTGGGAGCATATTTTGATATTAGAATGCATAGAACAGTGATCGGCAGTGGCGGAAGTGATGTGAATGATGAAACTGTTCAGCCGCCTGATGGGAAAAAAGTCATGATCACCATAGATGTTCCTGCTATACTCAGGAATAAAGCACCATATCAAGTCATCAGAGTTCATAATGGAGAGACAGCCGTCATTTCAGCCACATATAACAGAATATTACACACACTGACATTTGAAGGTGATTTATTCTCTGTGTATTCAATCATATACACTCCTCAGACTGCAACTGGAAGCAGCACCGGTAGTACTGTACCATCATTTGATGATAAAACACTCGATATAGTCGGTACAACTAGAATCACACCAGCGGTGATTATTGATAAAAACACAGAAGATGAAATCGAAATCACATTAAAGAATACACTAAAAGAGATTATTTTAGATGATCTTAAAGGTGCTGAGATGATGGTGCCGATAATTAAGTCTGCTAATAAAACAACGGTTAACATCAGTGGAGATACAATCAAGGCTTTAGCTGCTAATGAATCAATTATTGTAGTTGAGACCCCAAGTGGCTCAATAAACTTTATGGCGGCAGATATTGACTTAGACGGATTTAAAGATGCAGAGGGTAATCCAATAAACCTTAATGAAATCAATGTCAGTGTTGTCATAACTTCTCCAAGTCTGACTGAAAGTGAATTAACAGATTTAGCCAGTATGATTGGTGTAGAAAGGCTATTACCGCTTAGAAAAACAGAAGTCATACTAAAGAATGGTGATTCGATTATGATGCTTGATCAATTTGATGATTATGTGACGCAGAAGATTGATGTTACTGACGAGATTGAAGCAAAAAACATATCGACAGCAGTTTTTATTGATAAAAAGGGTAAAATTAATCATATACCTACTCAAATATCAATCATTAAAGACAGATATTATGCTACTGTAAAAAGTATTTATCTGGGAACAGAATGCTGCTTCATTTGGAATCCAATACAGTTACCGCAAGTTGAAAACAGCTGGTCAAAGGAGGCAGTTAATGACTTAGCATCAAGATTAATACTTTTAGATACTAAAGAATTTGAGCCAAATAAAGCAATAACAAGAGCTGATTTTGCAGAACTCATTGTTAGGGCTTTAGGCTATTATCGAGAGGATTTTAGTATTTCAAACAGGTTTAACGATGTCAGTAATTCAAGTGCTCAAGCCATCGCCATCTACATTGCTAACAAGTTTGGGATAATAGAAGGTTATCCAGATGGTACCTTCAGATCGGATTCACTTATTACCCGTGAAGAAGCTATGGTTATGTATTATCGAGCCATGAAAATAACCAAAATGGTGGGAACAGATACCAACCGATATAAAAATTATACTGATTATGAACAAGTTGGGAGCTGGGCATCACCATGTGTCAGAGAAGTCTTATCAGCGCATGTATTCAATGGGACAACCGATACAACCATTTCGCCAAAAACAAATTTAACTTATGCTGAAGCAATACAAGCAATCAGAAATTTACTGGTAGAATCCCAATTAATAAATAAGTGATGATAAAAAAGGGTGCTCTTGATTAACAGAGCACTCTTTTTTTATCTTTTTAAGCACTAAAATTCATAGAAACTAAAGATAATAAGAGTCAAAAAAATCTGTTGTGTTTAATAAATTTGCTGCAGTTTGTGATTTTAATTAAAATTAAATGTATAGCTTATCTATTAAATTGTATAGTACAGGATGATCTTGATTACTAAAAGGTTTTATCTGATAGTATAGAAAATGAGTATGAAAAGTAAAAGAATTACTTGTCAGGGAATGTTCAAAAATAAATCAGGAGGTTGGGAAATGATTAAATATACATGCAAAAAATGCCATCATATCACGAAAGAAACCAAAGAGATGGTTGTTGAATTTGTCTTGACAGAAATTGGCAGTAAAAAACTAATCAAATGTCCAAAATGTGGATTTACAGATTGGCAAACAGAACCATATGATAAAAAAGAAGAGACAATCGACCGATGGTTACTCGATAAAGCCAATAAGAAAGACACAGAATACTGGTCAGTCTGATTGAAGTAAAAGGCAAATACATTGTTAAGAAAGCAGAAAACAAAGGTGATCAACAGAGAATAATGCGACTTTGGATATCAGTTCAATGAATTGAACAAATTTGAATGTTGATATATAATAAGTTAGACAATTAGGGAATGCTGAAAGATAATGCAGAGGACAATACATACTGGTTACCATGAATATTAACTGAATAACTTTGATGTGTTTTTTAGTATGGATGATACTCTTGACTGATCATAAAGCAATCCACAACATAGAATATGCAATTCGGAGGGAATATGAGAAAATTAAGTATAGTGGTTTTAATGATTCTGTTTTTAATCGGGTGCAATAAGAGTACAGAGAATCCATTTGAATCAGCACCAGAAGAATTGACAGTAAATCCTCCTGTTCCTACTTTTTCTGCTCTTATTGAAAACAATGAAAGGGCTGATATTAATTATGCAATTAATGATTATCTTTATGATGAAATAAAAGAAAATCCTATTCTCTTTGCTGCCTATTTCGAAGGGAAATATGGTATTAAAATTAATTTGAACTATTTTAATATGAAAAGTATTGACTATATTTTAGAGAAGAAGCCTGAGGGAATCATTTTTCTTTCGAATGGGTATAATAAAGAAATCTATCAGTTAATCGATAACGGTCGGTTATATGATATTAGCCGTTTTTACGACAAGTACAACTTACGCCAGATTATCGACCAAGCATATATTACACCAATCTCAAAAAATGGAAAGATCTATGCCATACCTGCCATATCTAAAGCCACTATTCTACCCAGATATTATAATAAGGAATACCTTGAAAGTTTAGGTTTATCAGTCCCTGTCACCATAGAGGAATTCACAAACTACATGATAGAAGTGAAAAAAACCTATCCTGATACTTATCCACTATATGTCAGTGCTGCAAATGTTGGACAAAGTACAGCTGATCTTTTCAGAAGTTACAAGGTTTATTTAAATGCTTACAATGGAAGCGCCATCTGCTACAATCCTAAGACAGGTTCAATAGAAGACGAGGTGTTTTCAGAAAATTTTGAAGCAGCACTGTCATATATAAGAATGCTACAGGACAATAAGTATATGGAAATATTTTCACTGCAAAATAATAAATTGCCTGAAGAATTAGCATTAGCTTCAGAATTCAACTTTACATATTTTAAAGGGAATACATGGGCAAAGCGTATTCCGGAATATGAATATATGACCGGATATTATCTAAAAGGGATCAATAAAGAACAACTGGTAGAAGCGAAAAGGGATATTTCATTCTATGTTCTGCCGGCATTTTCTGAAAAAGCTGATTCTTTAATGGAACCTTTAAATAAAATGCTGACAGATAAAAAATACTACTATGACATGAAATACGGGATGGAAGGTATTGACTATACTTATATCAGCAGTATCAATCAGGTTGTCAGAATAAATGATTTCAGAGGGATTTCTCAGATACAGCAGATTGATTATTCAGCAGATGAAAAACTGGCAGAAGACATTATCAGCAATTATCAGGCTGAGATGGTATATGAAACAAATTCCTTCTTTGATCTGGATTCTTTTTCTAAAACCTTAACATTTACAGAGAATAAAAGATTGTCGTATTTCAGTGATTCCTCAGTACAAGTCTTTGTTGATCTTTTTAATAAGGATATAAGCATAGAGGACTCAATCCAGGCGTATAAAACTGAGTTTAACCGGCAGCATATTAAGACCCTCATTGATTCTTTTAATGAAAAACTGAGATTTACATCCAGTTATGAGTATTAACCTAAAACATGCAAAACAGGGTTGTATGCCCATATCTGAATAAAATATTAAGTTGACTTTTCAATGGTACAGGATTTTGAAGTGTTTTTATATAGACTTTCAAGTAAAAATCTCATGATTTTCAAATTCATTATCATGAGAACTTTACCTATGGTAAAATAGACAGTAGATTCTAATTTGAATGGAAGGCAGATAATCATTTTGAAAGAACTTCCTGGTAATCAAGCGCAGAAACAGAAAAAATTCAATCTACTTAAATACATAGGACCGGGATTGCTGATTACAGTCGGCTTTATTGATCCTGGTAACTGGGCTTCCAATATCGCAGCCGGCTCAATGTATGGATACAAGCTTTTATGGATGGTCACTTTGTCTACCTTGATGTTGATAATGCTTCAACATAATGCAGCACATTTAGGTATTATCACAGGTCAGTGCCTTTCTGAAGCTACCACGAAACATATCAGGCCTTGGCTGAAAAACATTATTCTTTATTCAGCGGTTATCGCCACTATTTCGACTGCATTTGCTGAGTTGCTTGGTGCTGCCATAGCATTGAATATGCTGTTTCATTTACCATTGAGAATTGGAGCATTGCTGTCACTGGCCGTTGTTATCTTTCTTCAATTGTCAAACTCATATGGGAAAATTGAGAAGCTTATCATAGGGTTTGTTTCACTGATTGGCTTATCATTTCTGTTTGAAATCTCAATTATCCATACCATTGGGCAAACGCAGCTGTAGGATGGGTGCTTCCGGCTTTTCCTCAAGGCTCTATGGTTGTGATTATGAGTGTATTAGGTGCAGTGGTCATGCCCCATAATCTTTTTCTTCATTCAGAGGTAATACAGAGCAGACAATGGAATCTGAAAGAGGAAGCCATAATCAAGAGACAATTAAAATATGAGTTCACTGACACCCTTTTTTCAATGATAGTCGGATGGGCTATTAACAGCGCTATGATTCTCATGGCAGTAGCAGTTTTTTTCTCGAATAAAATCACTGTTACTAACTTATCTCAGGCAGAGGTCATGCTTTCGCCACTGCTAGGTAATGCAGCATCAATTGTCTTTGCCATTGCTCTGTTACTAGCAGGAATTTCATCCAGCATTACAGCTGGAATGGCTGGTGGGAGCATTTTTGCAGGAATATTCTCAAAACCATATAATATATCGGAAAAGCATACAAAAACAGGTGTGCTGATTACCATGGTTCCTGCAGCAGTGATTATATTCTTCATTTCCTCAACTTTTCAGGCACTGATTATTTCTCAGATGCTTTTAAGCATTCAATTTCCGATCACAATTTTCACACTGATTTATCTGACATCATCAAAAAAGGTCATGGGGAAATATGCAAACACAAATCTGGACAAAATTCTTCTCTGGGTGATCGGATTAATTGTCACCTTTTTAAACATAGCGCTTTTAATCAGTGCATTTTAAAATTTAAGTGGTGCAAGATTCGTGAGTAATTTTACAACTGATAAAAAACACCTCTGCAACAGGGTCAAGCTTGTCTGTCTACTAAAGTGCTTGATTAAGGAGTATAATTCAGTATATGAGGTTTACATTAGCAGGTAACAGGCTTATGTGAGCAGAAGAAAGGCTGATAATGAAACAAAAAGAATTAAAGCAAATATATCCATATAATGATGAATTAGGCGGGTATATTATTGATGTTCAATTAGATGATTATCGTGACGCTTACAGTGTCTGGGATTTTTCTCCTTTTACCAATAGAGATTTGGATGAGGACCTGATGAAATATTTGCTGGAATGCTCTTATGAAATTCCCTTGAAATATTCGATAATCATTAATTATCATATATTGAATCAGAAGCAGAATCAGATCAGAGAAGATAAAAGCATTAAAGGTATGTATAATTATTTCAAATATGGAATCAGAAAATTAATCAATTATCGAATCGGTGTGGTGAGAGACTCAATTGCTTTTTTCATTGCAGGTAGTGTGCTGCTTATATTAGGTGCTTATCTAAAAAAAGTACTGAATGACACGATTCTTTTTGAAGTGCTGTCGGAAGGCTTATTCATCGGTGGATGGGTAATGATCTGGGAAATGTTTTCCACATGGTTTTTTGATGTCAGAAAAGCAACACGGAAAATAAAACATCTTAAAAGATTGCAGGAATCTACCATAAAATTCAAATACTCCATAAAAGACAAACCCTAAGAAACATGAGGTGTGATATACTCTAAATTGTAATATCATTCAATCTGAAATTTGGGAATGATAAGAGAGGTATTTTTATGATTAAAGCCTATTTAGCCACAATTCCATCT
>JAFGUQ010000119.1 GCA_016938455.1 Clostridia bacterium | reverse complement strand
CCGAAGATACTTGGTTGGTAACGACCCGGGAAAATAGGTCGCTGCCGGAATTATATGAAGAGACACTTTTAGTTAAGTGTCTTTTCTTTTTATGTCTTGCAATTGCCTTGAAAATGATTAATAATAAATTAAGAATTATGGTAAAGGGGATTTTCATGAATAATCATAAAGATATGGTGATAGAAGCAAAAAGACTGAGAGACTTTTATGCAATGAAGAAAAATGCTGGAATAGTTCAGACAGAATTCGGTTTCTATTCACTGGACAGATGGAAAAAAGAAGGTCATATCAATGAAAAAACAGATCTTGACGAACTCTTCGGACTTGAAAAGAGAGGTCAGCATTCATTAGGAGGGCTTGGTTGGTGTGAAGCGGAATTTGTCCCGAAATTTGATGTGAAACTCATTGAAGACAGAGGGGAATATGAAGTAGAGCAAGATACTGCCGGAAGACATGTGCTTTATTTTAAAAACAGAAGAAGCGGATTCATGCCTGAATATATTGACCATCCTGTCAAAGACATGAAATCGTGGGAAGAGAAATGTAAATGGAGAATGGATCCATTTGATACCGGTCGATATGTCAATTTTGATGAAAAAATCAAAGAAGCTGTCAAAGCACAAAGCGAAGGGAAAGTCATTGTCTTAAATGCTGTCGGCGGATATATGTATCTTAGAAGTCTGATCGGACCACTTGAAGTACTGTACAAATTCTACGATGAACCGGAACTGATTGTGGACTGCATGAAGACATGGTTCAATCTTATCGATCATGTGGCATCAAAATACCAGGAATATGTCACCATTGACGAATTCTATATAGGAGAAGACATCTGCTATAATCATGGCCCTCTCATTTCCCCGGAGATGATCAGAGAGTTTTTATTCCCCTTTTACAGCCAGGTGATCGAAAATGTGAAAAAACGTAATATTGACAGAGATCGGCATCTGTATTTTCAACTGGATACCGATGGTTATTCAGATGCAGTGATTGACTTGTATAAGGAAATAGGCCTTGAATACTTAAGTCCTTTTGAGGTGGCTTCAGGATGTGATGTGGTCAGAACCGGAAAAGAATATCCTGATTTACTCATCAGAGGCGGATTCGATAAGCGAATTCTGGCAACAACTAAAGAGGAAATAAAAGCTGAAGTGGAGAGAATATTACCGGTCATGAAAGAAAGAGGGGGATACATTCCCTGTTGTGACCATGGGGTTCCTGAAGAAGTGAGTTTTGAAAACTATATGTATTTCAGAGAACTGCTGCAGCAGTATAAGGATTAGGAGAGAATTATGAAAGCATTTTATGAAAAATTTGTACAGGCAAACGAAGAAAGAATTCCAATGGCAATGGCAAATACCTATGATGATAAGAACAGTATTTTCTATGGGGGTCATAAAGATGGTAACGGATTAGCTGAACAATATGGTACAGTGTCATACATGATGCATTTATCTGCAGGGTATTTCTGTAAAGAGAATAAATTTTTCAAAGATGAAAAAGTATTTGAAACAATCAAAGGATATATTCAATTCTATTTCAATACAGTAAGACCAAATGGAACCGGAGACTGCCTCATTTCAGACTTTTTCACTCCATCTTCCTTCGACTGCATCAATGTGGCAAGAACTTACCGTATATTTGAGAAATATGCTACAGAAGATTTCGAGAAAGAATCAATGGGAAGAATATATAAGATGCTTGAGACCATGGGAGAAGGCTTTATTAACGGAGGACACAGAACACCGAATCACAGATGGATGATTTCAGCAGCAGCTTCCATGGTGTATAACATCACAGGAAGAGTCGCTTTGAAAGATCTGGCACTCAAATACCTTGACGAAGGGATTGATATTGATGAATACGGGGAATTTACAGAGCGTTCCCCCGGAATGTACAATGAAGTCAATGACAATGCACTGTTCATCCTTGCAAGAGAACTTGATCTGCCTTACCTGTATGACTATATCAGAGCTAATATGGATCTTCTTTTCAAGTATATGGAACCCGATGGAACGATTTTCACACAGAATTCAGCCAGAAAAGATAAAGGAGAGAATGATCCTTCCATGGGATTCTATCCCACCCGTTATTTCTATATCTACCTTCAGGGAGCGTATGTATTGAAAGACCCGAGATATGCAGCTTTTGCCTATCAGGTCATGAATGAAACCATCAGATATCAGAGAAGTGTATCCGAGGATTTATGGTTATATATGCTTAATGAAGAACTTAAAACATTTGAACCTGAAACGGTACCTTTAGTTAAAAATTATGAGATGTATAATCCAACATCAAGCATCTACAGAAAGATTGAAGATGATTTTTCTGTATCAGTCATCGGAAATAATGCCAACTTTCTGTTTGTTCAGAAAGGCGACCTGAAAGTTTACGCTAGATTATGTGCTTCTTTTTTCATGCTGGCTCAATTTAAACCTGAAAAAGTGGAAAAAAACGGGAATGTCATTTCAATGGAGTTTTCCGCAGAAGATATGTACTGGAAGCCATTTGAAGAAAAGCAGGATACCAGTGTATGGAAAGAAATGGACCACAGTAAACGTAAGACCTGCAACAAACAAGTGCTTACTTTCAAAGTTAATATTGAAATAACCGGTAAAACTGTTGAAATGGATATAAAAGTACTGGGCACTGACAGAGTTCCGTTCAAAGCAGAATTCGTGGTGACTTCAGGGAGCATGATTGAAGGAGATTTCTTCACAGTCAGCGGAGATGCAGGTCAGAGCATTATTCCTCATCAGGGGTATGTCAAAGTGAAATACAAGAAAGACACCATGCTGATCGGACCTTCATTCAAGCAGCACACCTACACTGCTAATATGAGAGGCAGTGTGCCAAAGAGTGCAAGAGGCTATACCATTTATTTCACGGAGTATACTGAGATAGATAAGAAAATAAAGATTATTTGTGAATAAAAAACTTGATTATTTTCTGCAGCATGCTATAATAGTAAAAAATCAGTAGAGTAGAGTATAGAAGAGATTAGTAAAAGAGAGCAGAGCAGAGATGAGTGAAGTAAACATTCTAAAATTAAAATAGCAACAGGCAGCACAGTTTTTCTGTGGTGCCTGTTTTTCTCTTTTACTTTTCCTTATGAAAAGGAGAGGTAAACATGACACAAGTTGAAAATGGATTTTATCCGTCAGCTGATGAATTCCTGCTGTATGCAAAAACAAACAAAGTCATTCCGGTAGTCAAGGTGATTGACGGTGATATGGAAACTCCGATATCACTTTTTGTCAAACTGAAAAACAGTGAGAACTGCTTTTTGCTGGAAAGTGCGAAAATTGACGGAAGACTTGACAGGTATTCCATCATTGGAAGAAATCCTTATCTTACCATTAAAGTGGAAAATGAAAAAGTAATCGTTACTGACAAAAACAGTGTGACGGAAATGACTCAGAATCCCTATGAGGTTTTCAATCAGATCATTGAAAAATATCACTGTGAGCAATATCAATATGCACCCAGATATTTCTGCGGACTGACCGGTTATCTTGGTTATGACATGATTAAGTATTCAGAAGATCTTGAGCTGGCTGCAGAAAATGAACTGGAAATTCCTGACTGCATGATGTCTGTACCTAAAGAAGTCATCGTATATGATCACCTTAAACAGAAAATATATATCATCATCAACTGCTTTTTTGACGAAAAAGTAGGTGGATTAACATTGTCGAATTTCACTAATTCGATTACTTTGATAGATATCATTGAACATGAAATCATCAATCGTAAAGTGTCTCAGAAGAAACATCAGAATAAGGTAATTAAAGACCAGAATTTTGAAAGCAACATCACAAAAGAAAAATTCATGGAAAATGTCAATCAGGCTAAAAATTATATTTATGAGGGAGATATTTTCCAGGTGGTGCTGTCACAGCGTCTGAAAGCTAATTTAGGTGGAACCGGTTTTGATTTCTATCGAAGACTTCGTAACATCAACCCGTCTCCATATATGTTCTATCTTGATTTTGATCAGTTCTCCATTGCAGGAACATCACCTGAAATGCTGGTCAAAGTAAGTGACAAGGTGGTTGAGACAGTTCCCATTGCCGGAACGAGAAAAAGAGGGATAAACAAAGAGGAAGATGACAGACTGGAAAAGGAACTTCTTTCAGATCAGAAAGAAAGAGCAGAGCACCTCATGCTGGTAGACCTTGGAAGAAATGATATCGGTAAAGTATCAGCTTTTGATACTGTCAAAGTGAAGAACCTCATGCATGTGCAGAAATTCTCACATGTCATGCACATTGTATCTAATGTAGAAGGCAAGCTTTCAGACAGACTTACAGTCATTGATGCATTGAAATCAGTTATGCCTGCAGGGACAGTATCGGGAGCTCCTAAAATACGGGCTATGGAAATCATTGACGAACTGGAGACCACTAAAAGAGGTGTTTATTCAGGTGCAGTGGGATATATCGGATTTGATGGCGAAATGGACACCTGCATCACCATAAGAACAGCCGTAATCAAAGAGGGGCATGTCTATATGCAGGCAGGTGCAGGTATTGTGGCTGACTCAATTCCGGAAAAAGAATATGAAGAGACATTAAGCAAAGCAGCAGCATTGCTTAAAGCCATTTAGGAGGAAAAATATGATTTTGATTATCGATAATTATGATTCATTCACTTTTAATTTGTATCAGTATGTAGGAAGTATTCAAAAGGAAGTGACAGTCATCAGAAATGATAAAATCTCAATAGATGAGATCACTCCGTCTGAATATTCGCATATCATCATTTCACCAGGTCCCGGAAGACCCGAACAGGCTGGAATATCAATAAAGGTGATAAAAAAGTTATATAAAGAGATACCGATTCTAGGAGTCTGCCTTGGTCATCAGGCTATTGCTTGCGCTTTTGGCGGTGATGTCATTCATGCAAAAGAGCTGTTTCACGGAAAAACCAGTATAATCAGTCAGAGTGAAAAAGGTTTTTTGTTTCAAAATCTTCCTAAGGAGTTTATCGCTGCCAGATACCATTCATTAACGATAGATAAGGAAACACTTCCTGAGGAACTTAAAACAACAGCGATGTCGGAGGATGATGAAATCATGGCTGTGGAACATAAAGAGTACCACTTGTATGGTGTGCAATTTCATCCAGAGTCGATTGCCACTGTTGAAGGAATGGATATCATCAGACAGTTCCTAAGTATCAGCGAGGTAAAAAGAGCATGAAAGAATATCTTCAGAAAGTAACGAAAGGACAAGACCTTTCAAGAAAAGAGGCAAGCAATGTCATGGAAATCATCATGTCTATGAATGCTGAACATATACAGGTGGCAGGACTGCTGTCAGCACTGAGAACAAAAGGAGAATCTGTTGAAGAAATCACAGGATTTGCTGAAGTGATGCGGAAGAAAGCAGAGCAGATCAGTCCTAAAGCTTCATTTAGCGTAGATACCTGTGGTACCGGAGGTGATTCATTACATACATTCAATATTTCAACAGCTGTGGCACTGGTTGTAGCGAGCGGCGGAGTGACAGTGTCGAAACATGGTAACCGTTCTGTTTCAAGTAAAAGCGGCAGCGCCGATGTCTTTGAAAAACTGGGTGTGAATATTACCCTGACTCCTTTACAGGTGGAACAGTGCATGAATGAGATAGGAATCGGCTTCATGTTTGCTCCGAGTTTTCATCAATCCATGAAATTTGTAGCACCGGTCAGAAAAACACTGGGAGTCAGAACGGTTTTCAATATTCTGGGACCGCTTACTAATCCTGCAGGGGCAAAAGGTCAGCTGCTTGGTGTCTTTGATAAGGAGACTGCTGAGAAAATGGCGAAGGTACTTTTTAATCTGGGAGTAAAAAGAGCCATGGTTGTCCATGGACTTGATGGCCTTGATGAAATTACCATACAGGATGATACACTTGTTTATGAAATAAAGGACAATGAAATAAAGGAATATGTACTTGATCCTGAACAGTACGACATTAGAAAAAGGAGTCTTTCTGACATTCAGGTAGAAAATGCTGAAGAAAGCAGAGATATGATTCTGGAGGTATTAAAAGGTAAAACCGGAGCACACCGTGACATTGTCCTCTTAAATGCAGCAGCCTGTTTCTACATATCAGAAAAAGTAAACAGTCTATCTGATGGCATGATGCTTGCAGGAGATTTGATTGACAGCGGTAAAGCCATGGCGAAACTGAATCAGATGGTCAGCTATACCAATGAAGTGACGGAGAAATCATCATGCATATACTAGAAAAAATCGTTGTAAAAAAAAGAGAACAGCTGATTAAAGAAAAACAGCTGATAAGCTTAAATGAGATGAAAGAGAAAGCCTCAGCATTAAAATCAAACGAAGATAAGGTTTTCATGAATTCTCTAGTTTATCATGATGGTCTTTCTATCATTGCTGAAATAAAAAAGGCATCTCCTTCAAGAGGAATCATCAGAGAAGACTTCAATCATGTGAAAATTGCCATTGATTATGAACTTAATAAAGCTGATGCTATTTCATGCCTGACTGAAAAACATTTTTTCATGGGTTCTTCTGATTATCTTGAGGATATAAAGAAAGTGACCTCTCTTCCTGTTCTTAGAAAAGATTTCATCATTGATGAGTATCAGCTTTATGAATCAAAGGTGATTGGTGCTGATGCGCATCTACTTATTGTGGCAATTTTGACAGACAGTGAATTGACAGAATATCTGAAATTGTCAGAACAGCTGAATATTGATTGCCTTGTGGAAGTACATGACAGGGAAGAACTTAAAAGAGCAGTTGATGCGGGTGCTAAGATCATCGGAATCAATAACCGTAACCTGAAGACATTTGAAGTGTCATTGAAAACAACAGAGGAACTTGTGAAGTTTATTCCTGATGGAATTGTAAAAGTCAGTGAAAGCGGTATTTTGTACAGCGATGCTTTTTACTATATGAGAGATCTTGACATTGATGCTGTTCTGATTGGAGAAGCATTCATGAAAAGTCAGAATATTGTACAGGTATTCAAGGAGTTCAGAAATGGTTAAGATAAAAATCTGCGGTATTAAAAACATGGAGGAGATTAAGATATTAAATAGATACAGACCTGATTATGCAGGGTTTATATTCTATCCGGAAAGTAAAAGGTATATCACACCTTTAAAAGCACATGAACTAATCAAAAACCTACATCCGGCTATAAAAAAAACAGGTGTGTTCGTCAACCATCCGGCGGATGAAGTCAATGAGATAAGTAAGCAGCTTGGTCTTGATATTGTTCAGATCCATGGAGATGAGAAACCTGACTATTTTAAAAACCTGGATACTCCATACTGGAAAGTATTCAGGATAGGAGACAAGCTGCCTGATGATCTTGATCAATACCAGGCAGAGGCATACCTGTTTGATACATTAAAGAAAAACACTTATGGAGGAAGCGGCAGTCAGTTTGACCAGAGTATTCTTAATGGTATTGATAAAAACTATAAAGTGATTATCGCAGGTGGATTATGCATAGTTAATATTGCAAAAACCCTGAAGACAATCATTCCATATTGTGTTGATATCAATTCAGGGGTGGAGACAGATGGATTTAAAGATGATGAAAAAGTAATGAGAATGATTAGGTTTATCAGAGAATATACAGGAAATGAGGTACATAATGAATAAAAAAGGATATTACGGAGCATTTGGAGGACAATTTGTTCCTGAAACATTAATGAATAATCTGATAGAGCTTGAGTCAGCTTATCAGAAATATATAGACGATGATGAGTTCAAGAAAGAACTTTCCTGTCTTCTTAGTGAATACAGCGGAAGAGTGACTCCTCTTTATTTTGCTAAGCGCTTATCAGAAAGCCTTGGAAAGGCAAAGATATACCTTAAAAGAGAAGACTTGAATCATACAGGATCTCATAAGATCAATAATGCATTAGGACAGGCATTACTGGCAAAGAAAATGGGAAAGAGAAGGGTCATTGCTGAAACAGGTGCCGGGCAGCATGGTGTGGCCACTGCGACTGCCTGTGCTATGTTAGGGCTTGAATGTGAAGTGTTCATGGGTGAAGAAGATATCATAAGACAGGAATTAAATGTGTTTCGGATGAAAATGTTAGGTAGTAAAGTGACACCGGTTCACTCCGGAACAAAAACACTGAAAGATGCTACAAATCAGGCACTCAGGGAATGGGTGAGCCGTCCAGACGATACTTTCTATGTCATGGGTTCTGTTGTGGGACCCCATCCATATCCTATGATGGTCAGGAATTTTCAGCGAATCATCGGTGATGAGACAAGAAAGCAGATTATGGAAAAAGAGGGAAGGCTACCGGACTGTGTTGTCGCCTGCATAGGCGGCGGAAGCAATTCCATGGGGATGTTTTATCCTTTTCTTGAAGATGCTTCAGTCAAGCTGATAGGTGTCGAAGCAGCAGGTGAGGGGTTAGACTCGGGACTGCATGCAGCGACTTTTGCCAAAGGAAGCATAGGAATACTTCATGGGATGAAATCATATTTTCTTCAGAATGAAGATGGGCAGATTGATCCGCCTTATTCCATTTCGGCAGGACTTGATTATCCGGGGGTTGGCCCGGAGCACTCGTTTTTGAAAGATTCAAATAGAGCTCAAT
>JAFGUQ010000118.1 GCA_016938455.1 Clostridia bacterium | reverse complement strand
GGTTCAGCTTTATGTTTTCAGAATTCCAATTGCTTACCTTCTGGCAAGAGTTTTAGACTTAGGGCAGAGAGGGGTCTATTTCGCAGTTTTGTTCACACCATGGTTTGCTGCCATAGCGGGGCTCTATCATGTTTTATCCGGTCACTATAAAAGACACAGATTAATCAGTGAACCAAAAAAGTAATCATCTTTTTATTCCGAACCATGATAATATTTTTCTCCATAACAGTTCAAAAAAGCTGGCTTTTTCGATAGATGTCTTTGTCAGAATGTCAACTCTACCCAGTTGCTCTCCGTTAAGCATATATGTGACATTTCCAATGACAGTATCCTGTTGTACCGGTGCGACAAGACTTTCTTTCATTGTCACAACCCGTTCAATATTTTTTTCATCTGCTAACCTGATCAGAAAAGTCGAATCTGCATTCACATAGCATTCCACTTCTGAAATGATTCCTTTTTCAACAGGAATGATTCCTGCGATCTGATTTTTTTCCTTTAATGTGATTTCGCCGAAACTTAAGAATCCATAATCAAGCAGCTTGGCTGTCTCCGCAAATCTTGTATTGGTGTCAGGCTCTCCCAGAACAATGGTCACAAGCCTGAAATCGTTTCTTTTCGCGGTGGCTGAGAGACATTCTCCAGCCAGAGTGGTGAATCCGGTTTTCAGTCCGTCCGCTCCGCTGTAAAATTGAATGAGTTTATTTCTGTTGTATAAGTCAATCTGATGGTCTCCCGGTCTGAATGGTTCATAGGTTTTAGTTGAAAACTCAAAGATGGCAGGATAATCTTTAACCAGTGCATTGGATAGAACCGCAAGGTCTTTTGCCGTAGAATACTGGCCTTCATCTGTCAGTCCCGTACAGTCAACATAGCTGGTGTTTTCCATACCAAGCTCTTTTGCTTTGGCATTCATCATCTGAACGAAAGCATTTTCACTGCCTCCGATGAGTTCAGCAACTGCTACAGTGGCATCATTGGCTGAATGAAGATCAATGGCATTGATCATCTCTTTCAATGTGAACTGTTCTCCCTTTTCAAGGTATACCTGAGAACCGCCAAAGCTTACTGCATATTCACTGGCGGTGACCAATGTATCGTAAGAGACTGTTCCGTTTCCGATGGCTTCCATAATCAGATACATGCTCATGATTTTTGTCAGACTTGCGATAGGTAATCGTTGATTGATGTTTTTCTGAAACAGAATCTTTCCTGTTTTTGAATCAATCATGATAGCTGCTGTCGCTTTTAAGTTGTTGATATCTGTCTGCTTGATAATATCATTGACAGATACGATATCAAACAGGATTTCCTCTGCATAAACTATATTTGATGCTAACATGACTGTCAGCAGAATAACCGTTACTACCATTACCAAAATTTTTTTCATTGTTGTCTCCTCTTAAAAATATTTTGTTTCATCTTTTGTGATTCTCGCAATGACTGTTTTGTGTTTTTCGGGTTTTTGGTCACTGAAAGAAAATACTTTCATGAATTTCTCTTCAATTTCCTCTATCTCTTCTTTGTCTGTGTATAAAGTGGCAATCAGTTCATTCAGGAAGACCTGATCTCCTACCGATTTTGTCAGCACGATTCCGGCTGACATGTCAATGTCACTGGTCTTGGTGACTCTTCCTGCACCAAGAAGCATGGAGATGTCACCGACTGATTTGGCTTTTATATCACTGATGAACCCCTGTTTAAAAGACCTGATTTCTATTTTATGTTTTGCCTGTTTGAACAGACTGTAATCATCAATGACATCAGTATCTCCCCCCTGATTTTTGATCATCTCCTTCAATTTGAGAAGAGCACTACCATCTGATATGGATTTTTCTGCTTTTTCATAAGACAGTTTTCTCTCTGTTCCGGTCGCTAAGTGAATCAGTTCGCCTGCAAGATAGACAGACACTTCATATAACGGGCCTGATACATTCCCCTTCAGCACTTCAATGGCCTCAATAACTTCAAGTGAATTCCCGACATTGTACCCAAGAGGGTGGTTCATATCTGTTATCAACGCAGACACATTTCGCCCGTTATTAGTGCCGATTTCAACCATTTTCTCTGCCAGTTCCTCTGCAGCTTTGACTGTCCCCATGAACGCACCGTCTCCAGTTTTGACATCAAGAACAATGTTCTTTGCCCCTGCAGCCAGTTTCTTGCTCATAATACTGGTGGCAATCAAAGGAATATTTCCG
>JAFGUQ010000117.1 GCA_016938455.1 Clostridia bacterium | reverse complement strand
GGTATTCAGGAACAACAAACTGAACAAACATCCTGAGAGATTTTATCTTATTCTTGTAATATAAGAACTTGAAAACACCAAACGGGAAAATATTTCCATTCATTTTCTGAAACACCTCATTGAAATTAGGACAACCTACCACGACACCAAGCGGAGCATCGTCAATGTTGCTTCTGGCAATATAGACAAAATCCTCATCGATAAACGGGAGTAAAGCATTTGCTTCTTTTCTTATATCTTCTATGGAGGGAATTGAAAAGTGGACCCAGCTCTCCGGAACAGCTTTTTCCAGGATTGTATGGATGTCTCTGATTTCCCTGTCAAGCTTTTTCTTATCAACAGTATCTACTCTGAAATTGTATTTTTTCTGTGAATAAGCTACCACTTTTTCAAACCTGTCCAGTGGGAAAGCCTTTGATTCAAAGTAGAAGGCAAAAAGATCTTTCTCAAAGACAAAACCGTATTCCTCAAAATAATCCACATAGTATTTTGGGTTATAGGAACACATCAGTGAAGGCGGCATATTGAAACCTTCCACCAGCAGTCCTTTATAATCGTCTCCGTTGGTTGGTGAACATGGTCCTTCAATAAAAGTCATTCCTCTGTCTTTTAACCATTTCTTGCTTGCGTCAAGCAACATGAAAGCAGCTTGTCTGTCTTCAATACACTCAAAAAGAGCAATGTATCCTCTTTTTGTATTTTTTTCCTCATTGACTTTCTCATCAATCCCGGTAACAATTCTTCCTACTGTCTTGGAACCCTCTTTCAACAGGAGAAGGACATGAACCCCATTGGCAAATAAAGGATTGTTTGGCCCGAGGAGTGTCTTCTTCATGATCATAGTAAGCGGAGCAACCCAATTCGGGTCGTCTTCATATAATTTAAATGGCATTTTAATAAAATCCATTATCTGTTTTCTTGTTTTAGCTTCTACTATTGAATAAGTCATATTAACCCTCGTTTCTTTTTTCAATTCGTCTGATTAAAGCTTTATGATTATTTCTTGTAATGGGATACATTAATGCAATCAGTATTCCGATAACTAAAAAAAGTGCAGGAAGAGGTCCTTGCATTAATCGTATTGATAACACAGCGGAAGGAGGCTGAACCACAGATGCACCATTAGGATTAACATACCCTGTTAAATCCAGGAAAATTCCTGACAGCCAGATGACGACTGCGACACCCATTTTGTGGAAAAATGTAATTAACCCATAGTAAACACCTTCATTATGGCTGTTATTAACATATTTCCCGTAATCAATGCAGTCAGGAATCAGCGAATGAGGAAGGACATGAGCAGCACTGACTCCGAATGCCAGGTAAACGACAAACAGATAAATCATCCATGTCGGAGTCGTTGCATTGATAAAAAGTGTCAATACAAGACCCAGTGCCAAAGAACTCATGCCAATGATATAGCAGGTTTTTTTCTCAAGTTTTTCAGATAGCCTCACCCATAATGGTAAAAAGACAGCAGCAGTGATAAACAATATGGCAACAACCACATAAAAAAGATTTTCTTTTCCTATCCAATAGGTGAAGAAATACAGGAACATGGTTTCAACTAAAGCCATTCCTGCCCATGTGAAAAAGTAAATCAATGTGGCATATCGAAAAGGTACATTCATCAGGATGGGTTTCAGATATTGTCTGAATCCCAGAAATTTGGTTTTTTCGAAATGAGTCTTCTTTTCATAGCAGCCAAAGAACGGAAATAAAGGAGCCACAGTGATAAACAATGCAAAAACAGCTCCCATTATCAGATACCCGGTTGCTTTAGTCTCGGAGGAATTGACAATCAGATCAGGAATAGCGACAGCAAAGAGCCCCCAGATGATAGAGAAGAACATGCGATAAGCAGTAAAGGAAGTCCTCTCATCATATTCGTCAACCATTTCAGGAAGCAGTGCCTGATAGGGTACCATGACTGCCGTCAGGAAAGTAGTATGTAATATATAAGCAAAGGTGGCAATAATGAAAGTAAGTCCTGTACTTAAACCGGTAGGTAATGCCCACAGGAAGAAAAATGAAATTCCGAGAGGTAATGCAAATACTAGCAGGTATATTCTTCTCCTCCCATATCTGGAACGGGTATTATCTGAGAAATGCCCTAAAAGAGGGTCAGAGATGGCATCCCAGATTTTCCCGATCATCAGAACACTCCCGGCTAAAGCCGGCCGTAAACCGATGGTATCTGTCAGATAAAAAAGAAAGAAAAAAGCAACTATGGTATGAGCGATTGACCCTGCTGAATCCCCTGCACCAAAAAACCATTTTCGCCATTTGGGATATTTTGATTTACTCTTTACCATACTTACCCCCCCCCCACAATGTAAATTATGACCAAGTCATAATATATCTTATGATAAAATCAGCTCATTGACAAGTTGTAATGTGAATTATAATGTAAATTTAATCTTTTTATGATAAATGATTTAAGGTATAATTTAGATGATAAAAAAAAGGGGGAATAAACATGCCAGTGTTAGATAAACCATTAAAAGAATTAAGAGAATATATGGGGAGCAGCCCATGCCCTTCAGACATTGATGAATACTGGGACAAGATGATTTTAAAGATGAAACAGATAGACCCGGCGGTTGAACTTATTGAAGCTGAGTTCCAGGTTCCGGGAATGACTTGCTATCATATGTATTTCACCGGAATCAAAAACGCCAGAGTATATGCAAAACTCATAAAACCGGACAGAAATGATCAAAAAGAATATCCGGCCATGCTGCGGTTCCATGGTTATTTCGGGAAAAGTCCAAGCTGGAATGAACTGTTGAATTATGCATATATGGGATATACCGTAGCTGCGCTTGATGCCAGAGGCCAAGGGGGATTAAGTGAAGATGCAGGTGGTTATAAAGGAACAACCATTAAAGGGAATATTGTCAGAGGGTTACTTGATGATAAGGAAAATCTGATGTTTGCCCACATTTACCTGGATTGTGCACAGTTAGCAGGCTTAGTCATGGATATGAAAGACGTGGATGAAAACAGAGTAGGGTGTTTTGGAAATTCACAAGGTGGTGCATTAACCATCGCATGTGCAGCACTGGAACCAAGAATTAGAAAAGCCGCACCTCTTCATCCGTTTTTGATTGATTATAAAAGAGTATGGGAAATGGATCTTGATGTGGATGCTTATGATGAACTGCGTTATTTTTTCAGGCAGTTTGATCCGGAACATAAAAGAGAGGATGAGATTTTTTATCAGTTAGGATATATTGATCTTCAGAATATCGCTAAAAGGATAAAAGCAGACACATTAGTAGGTATTGGATTGCTTGATAACATTTGTCCGCCATCCACCTGTTTTGCCGCATATAATAAAATGACTTGCAATAAAGAAATCAAGATATATCCTGATTTCAAACATGAAACAATGGATTTCTTTTATGATGAAATTTATCAGTTTATGAAGGGACTCTAAAATGGAATATAAACAACTGGATTTCAAGAATATTAAGACTTATTCAGTGAAGGAAAGGATCAATCTTGTCAGGATTGATACCTTGATGACTCCCGGGAAAGAGGATATTAAAGCAATCGATGATAATGATTTCAGCAATTTGGTTGATGCCGTCATCAAAGCCAGAAAAGCTGGTGCTCCGGTTATACTGTCAATGGGAGCTCATGTGATTAAGAACTGCTTATCCAGATACCTTATTGAAATGATGAAAGAAGGTATCATCACTCACATCTCAGGTAACGGGGCAGGTTCCATTCATGACTTTGAACTGGCTTTTAACGGAGGGACCAGCGAGGATGTTCCCACCGCAATTGAAGACGGCTCTTTTGGCATGTGGGAAGAAACAGGGAAGTGGATGAATGAAGCGATTAACAAAGGGGCTGAGATAGGTTTAGGATATGGAGAAAGCCTGGCAGTATTCATTGACCAGAATCCGGAACTTTTCCCATATAAAGAAGATTGCGTCCTTTATCAGGCATATAAAAACAATGTCATGGCGACTTATCACATTGCACTGGGTACAGACATCATACACCAGCATCCTACCTGTAAAATGGGAGCAATCGGTGTGACCAGCGGAATTGACTTCAAGAGAATCTGCTATTCAGTATCACAAATGGACCAGGGAGTGTTTTTGAATTTCGGATCAGCAGTCATTGGACCTGAAGTGTTTTTAAAAGCACTTTCCATATCAAGAAATCTGGGATATCAGGTATATCACATCACTACTGCCAATTTTGATCTGATTAACCTTGGTGACTATAAAAGGAAACTGACATATGATGATTATCAATATTATTACAGACCAAGAAAGAACATCGTGAATCGCCCTGTCAGCAAAGGGGGAAAAGGATATCACTTTGCTCTTGATCATAAAGTGTCAATACCAAACTTATACAACATGGTGATGGAAAGAAGGTAAATCATGAATAAATGGGATGCAAAATTCGGATTTTTCTGGTATAACGATGATGAAATTTTCCGTTTTTCACAAGAGGACTTTGACCGGAAAGCAAAAACCTATGCAGATGCCGGCATTAATATTGTCATTACTTTTTCCTGTACACATTTCAGGTGGAGCATGTATGAACACTGGGATGTCATTACGGAATGCTTGAAGAAAATGGTGATTGCCTGTCATAAATATGATATCAAACTGGTTGAGCATCACTCAGTGCATCTTACTTTTGATCCTCTCAATGACGAAGAATGGGATTACTTTGACCGTGTATTGACTAAAAGACACAGTTCCATTGATTCATGGAGCAATATCAGGAATTTTGTAACAGATAATTTTACCAGGGAGTTCAGGCAGATTGACGGGCGAACCGGAGAATTTGCCAGAAGCTCCTATAAAGGGTACTGTATGTGCTACAACAATGAAAAATACAGAAAAGCTTATTTTGATTATCTGGAACATTTATATAAAGAAACAGAGATTGACGGAATCATGGCAGATGATGTGCAGTACTTCGGAGAATGGCAGGCATGTACCTGCAGCTATTGCCGCGCATTATTCAAAGAACAGACAGGATATGATATTCCTGAACCTGATCAGTGGGAATCTTTTTATGGTGATTATGACAATAAAGTGTATGTGGCCTGGGAAAAATTCAGAAGAAGCTCAACAGAACGTTTCCAGAGAGATATCAACAGGCATTTTGAAGGGTTAGGCCTTCATCTGCTTCGACCTAATTATATTTCTTCAACCAGAGGAACCAATTACACAGCATACCCGTTTGATGCCTGCGGAGATCTATGGGACTGGGTATTCCAGGAGAACTGTTATTCATCGATTATCAGATATTCATGGCTAGACTGGTATACAGAAGCCGTTCACCGGTATGCCATGGGAAGAAAAAACGGGGTACCAAGCATGTCCATGTTCTACCCTGACCGTTATGATTCTTATTACTTCACCTGGTCGCTGGCGCAGTTCTTTGGACAACTTGGACTGTTTACACCAGAGGGGAAAGACATGACTGATGTCGAGAAAGTTTTCAGGGATTTTGAGAAAAAGCACCGGAATATTTTACAGAACCAGCAGAAACACAGTGATTTTGCTTTTTATTTTCCATTTGATTCCTGGCAGTTCACCGATCCTAAGAAGAATCAGTCATATAAGATGTTCAGAGCATACTCTCAAGGGGCTATGCTTAATGGGCTCATTCCTGATCTGGTATATGAAGATGAAGACTTCATGCAATTTGAGACGATTGTACTGCTCGATGTGAGAATGATGAAAGAAGCTACCATGACCAAATTCAATCAATATGTTAAAGCTGGAGGTAACCTGATCATTTTTGGCATTCCAGGCGTTAAGAATGAACATGGAGAATACAGGGAATTAAAAGATATTGATAAAGCATTCATGATTGACACATCAAAGGAAGTAGACGGAAATGATACTAATTTAGGTGATATCTATTTTTCAAGACAGACCCCTTTTTATGATGATTTTTATGATACTTACAATGCAGACAGATGGGCACGATTAGAAACAAGAACTGAGAAACCAAAACTGATAACATCATTAATGGCTAAAAATCAGGGTGATATGCTTAGAGCACTGCTTCCTGAAAATTTATGTGCAGTTAAGAGTAAAAACACTGATGAATTAGTGCTGACTCATGCCTATATTTCTGCAGATGGAAGTCACTTCATTATCCACATACTAAATGCCAATGACACATTGAATACTGATAAAAATGACATCGGGCATAATGATATCATTAAAAACTTCATGAAAGACTCAAAAAATAAAAATGATGAAATAAAAATAGACATCATTGATTATCCCGAGTTTGTTGAAGGAAGCGGGAAATTCATCTCGCCTGAACTTGAGCTTGAAGTCCCGGTCCTATGGAAAAGAAAAGAAGATTGTGTTGAAGTCACTGTCCCGGAAAATACTTTTTCAGGGTATGGAATCATTACAATTGAAATGAGGCGATCGGTATAAATAAAATAAGAACAAAATTCCTGATTGCTGGTAGCGGCAGTGCCGGATTCGGATTGTGCCATCAACTGATGTCTCTGCTGAAAAAAAACGAACAGGTCATACTGATTGAGAAAAATGATTGTTTAGGTGGTACTTCGACTGCAGGTGGAGTAAATACATGGGAACCAGGGGTTGCAGGAAATGGAGTTCATTACCACTTAGCAGCGAACCTTATCATGAATAAACAAGCTGGAATCGGCAAGACAGTTAAAACAGTCTCAGCTGATACTCCTTATGCTTATTCCGGAATCGTCACTGATTCCTGTTATGAAGACACTTTAAGAAGAAGCGGGAAAGAACAGGATGAGTTCAGAAGATTTCACTTTGAACCGGAAGCAATGGCCAGTTTAATGTACAGTTTTCTGAAATCACATAAAAATCTCATTATCATGTTTTTAACAGAAGTGACAGAGGTCATGACTTCGAGGGATAGAGTCACCGGTGTGATTGTCAGACATCACCCTGATCAACAGGAGTATGAGATTGAAGCTGATTATTTTGCTGATTGTACCGGTGATATTATTCTGGCTAGAAAAGCTGGTTGTCAATATAGTCAAGGAGAAGATAGTTTTAAGATGTATCATGAGAAATCTGCTCCTCTGGAACCTTCATTGCTTGTCAATGGTGTCACGAAAATGTTCAGATGCACAAAAACAGATACTAAAAGAAATTATAAAATGCCAATGGAATACATTAATGAAAATACCAGGAACTGGATGAAAAATATTTATGCAAAAAAAATTGTATCTGTCATCAATGAATATCCGAACGGTGACTTGAACATCAATCTTCTTCCTACCATGGATGGATATGACTATTTTGATTTACCAGACAGTGACAGAGAGTATTTCCTTCTTTCCAGAACATATGCTTATTTCGAATTTCTTTCTTCAATGAAAGCATTTGAACCATATAGAATTTCAAAGATTTTTCAGGAAACAGGTATTAGGGAATCTTATCGTTTGGTTGGAAGATATGTGTTAAAGGAGCAAGATATTATAAGCAGCAGGTTTAAGGAGCATGTTCTCTGCTATGCGGATCATGCACTTGATACCCATGGGAAAACAAATATCAAAGGGCATAGAGCTGTTGAACTATCCGAACCTTATGGGATTCCTGAAGACTGCATCAGGACAAATGAATATGACAATCTGGTTGTAGCCAGTCGAGGTGCCTCGTTTTCACATATTGCTGCTTCTTCCTGCCGGTTATCAAGAACAATGATAGCACTTGGAGAAGGGGGAGCTAAAGTACTTTATTCAATGGCTGAAAACAGAGTATGATATAATAAAAAAGAAAGAGGATCTTATGAAATCAAAAAGTATTAAGTCAGCATTGGCAAAAGTAGGTTCAAAACCCGGCAGTATTGTTTATACAGGTGACAAGAATCAGGAACCGGTATCAGTCACTTTGATTTCATATGACAAAAATGAATATACTTTAAATGAGATTGACCTGGATTCTATGAAAAATATTAGTCAGGACAAAGTCAACTGGATTAATATCAACGGACTTCACAACGAGAAACTGATTGAGGAGATTGGCGGAATATTTAATATTGACTCATTGATTTTAGAAGATATCGTCACAGTAGGCGGGAGACCTAAATATGACAAATATGATCATTACAGTTTTATCATATTATCTATGCTTTCACTTGGGGACAAAGAAAAATTCTTAAAAAATGAACAGCTTTCTATCATAATTTCCGGTAATACCATCCTGACATTTCAGGAAGTAAAAGGAGATGTATTTGAGCATATCAGAAAAAGAATATATGAGAATAAAGGGAAAATCAGAAGTGAACAAAGTGCCTATCTGTTTTACTGTTTAATCGATGCCATCATTGATCAATACTTTTATATACTAGAGGCTTATGAAGAAAAAATTGAATCTCTTGAAGCAGAAATCATGCAAGCGCCAGATCACTCACAATCAAAAGGGATATATAATTTAAGAAGAGAATTACTCAGTATCAGAAATGCCATATGGCCAATCAGGGATATGCTGAATAATCTGATTTCAGAAGAAACAATTTTCAATACGACAGAAATCAGATATCTGAATGATGCAAATGATAATGTCAGACAGATCATGGATTTTATTTCCACCTACAGAGATCTTGTCATGGGACTTTACGAAACTTATTTATCTAATCTCAGTAATAAAATGAATAGAATTATGACAACGCTCACCATCATCTCAGTCATTTTCATGCCATTAACTTTTCTAGTCGGGGTATATGGCATGAATTTCCATTATATGCCTGAACTCAGTTTCAAGTATGCTTATCCGGTATTCTGGATTGTCTGTGTGCTGATTAGCATCGGGTTATACCGATTATTCAAGAAGAAAAACTGGTTTATTTGATGGAAAGAATGAGAGGTCACTTAATGCCGGTTAATGCAGGATATCTGATGCTTTCACCGCTTAGAAAGCTGAAGTATAATCCGGTAAAAATGTTTAAACCGTTTCTTATCGGAAATGACACCATTCTTGATGTGGGATGTGCCATGGGATATTTTTCAATTCCATTAGCCAGAATGGCTGGTGAGCATGGGAAAGTCATCTGTTCTGATGTTCAGGGAAGAATGCTGGAAGTGCTTTCAAAAAGAGCGTTAAAAAGAAAACTGACAAGCAGAATCATTATAAGTCAGAGCACGCAATCGGATGCAGGACTAAGTAAATACAGAGACAGTGTTGACCTTGCGGTTATTATTCAGACCATTCATGAAGTAAGACATTATAAGGATTTTCTTTACCAGATACATGCTGCAGTTAAGAAAGATGGTTACATTTATCTGTCTGAATCTTTTAAAACCACATCTGAGGAAGAGTTTAGCAGGTATGTTGATTATCTAGTTCAATATGATTATGAAATAGTGGCTATCCCTGTGATTAGAAAAACTCGTACTGTAGTTCTTCAAAAATTATAAATGCTGATCCAAGTGACCTTCTCTAATTACTTTATAGTCGCCGTTTAAAGTGTTCAAACTGTAAATATTGAAGTTGTTTCTATCGCTGAAACCAGGATAATGAACGGCTAAATTAATGGAAGAAGAACCTTCGGATTTACTTGATACTCGATGAAAGACTCCTCTCGGCCATATCATTAAGGCATCACCATCATAAAAAAGTGCTCCATCTTTGAATATCTGATGCGGAGTAATAGTGAAAGTGACGATTTTCCCATATGCTTTTGTATACACATCCACTTCTCTAGTTCCCTGCAAGACCAGCAGATGGTCATCCTGATAAGGATGCATATACCATGGTCTTTCAATGGTATCCACCATTCCGGGAGAAAAGGCATAGCTCTCATGCATGACTCTTTCAACTGAGTCTATGCGTGGAAGAAAAGCACTGGTAATCACATCAAAAGAAACCCCCGGAGTTTTTCGAAACTGTTTCAGTTTTACAATAGTATATAAGTCAGGAACCTGATGAACGATTTCAAACATAATGATTTCCTCCTTCATCATTTATATCTATATTATACCACTGTTTGCAGTAACAGAAAATGAAAAGAGACCAGGTTTTAAGCCCGGTCTCTTTTAATAATGATATGATAATAATTTTGCAGAAGATTGTCCAGCTTAGTAATTTTTTTCAGATTCGGATAATAATACATCATCTCAGCGAACTCAGCAAACCACATTTTGTAATCGTCATATTTATAGTAATGACTGACTGAATCTATATCATGCTCACTCCAGGGTTTTATACCGGCAAAGTGTGTCCCATACAAACAGCTTAAGTTGGGGTGCCCATTAAAACTGCAGTATCTAAGGTCAATGTTATGCCATTTCCCGGACCAGTAAATGGTAGCTACTTGCATCTCAGGCCATTGATAACGGCTTATTTCATGCCTGACTGACATTTCAAGAAGACATTTCATGATACCGATATAATCTTCAAAATCCGGTTTCAATACCCATAAACATGCATTCACACCCATATTGCTGCAATCGGTAGATACCCGGTCTGTTATGTATTTGGGTATGATATTTCCATGGCTGCAGACACTTTCATAGATGTCGTGCCAGATCCATTTCTCCTTTTCCTGATGATTGTGCTGGCCTATACAGTTCTCTTTTCTTTCATTGAGGATTCCTGCAGGCGTTTCAAGCTGAAACAGATCATCATAATGAATAAGCGGCATGATATCAGCATCCATTAAAACTATTTTCTCATATTTCTGACCCAGGTCACCATCCAGTCCTAAACGTAGTGCCTGAAATCTTGTAAACAGATAAGGACGGTCCTGTCTTTTCCCGGACATCTGGTGACTGACAAACAATTCTTCTGTGACAATCACTTTATCATAAACTAATTTCAAAGCCCCTATTGCACTGTTTGAAATTTTATTGGTTACCATGCATACCAGATCATTTGATGTATTCATTTTTCTCAAACGATAAGCAATGACTAAGGCTCCCGGTAAAAAACTGTCATTTTTCATCATGAAGGTGACATAGGCATAATTTTTCTTTTTCATATCTTTTTTTCCTTTCGATACGGAACAAAGAAAAATCTGTGTAAATTATTTTTTTCATCTTTGTTCCCCTTTACCTGATTGAGTTTTTGATTAGTAAAGGGGTAAAATTCTTACAGCATAAATATTCATGAAATCCTCCGTTTCTGCAATAAAAAGACAACATATTCAATGTTGTCTAATGTCCAAATATAATCGGTGTATGCCAATATATGAAAAAGATTTTTTAGTTAGATGGACAATGACACATTAAACAATAATGACAGATAACAATAAATAACTGAACAACCAATTATTTTCAAGCTATTTTGTTTCTGTACAATTATCTGATCATTGCCTTCCTCCATCATATATTAGCAATAACAACATAACACAAACAGATGGTTATTGTCAAAGAGACTTTTAATCAGTTAGACTTTTCAGATAATTATATAGTATAATTAAAATGTATATTTTATTAATTACAGAAGGGTAGAAAGCAGAAATGGAATTTTACATTGTCAGACGGCCAGTCTTTGATAGCAAGTTGAATATTTTTCTGTATGATTTGGTATATGAAAATAATAAACAGGATGAATTCAGCTTTCATGACACCTCGAGAGCAGCGGTTGAACTTGTCAGCAATATTTTCAATAATATGGAGTTTTCAACACTTACCGGTAAAAAAAATGCCATTATTACATTTCCTAATGAATTGATAAATCGAAAAATCCCTCTTTTGTTTCCAAAAGATAAAGTGTGGATTAATATCATCAATGCGACGGCTATGGAAGCACAGACATTAACATCATTTTTACTGTTGAAAGAGGAAAACTATAAATTTGTCATGGATGATTTTTCTTTTACAGAAAAAGAAAAGAAATTAATCAATCTGTTCGACATTGTTAAAATAAACTTCAAAAAGTTTTCTTTGTCAAAGCATAAGGCAATCATTAATGAATATCATGAAAAAACATCGTTTATGGCAACAGACCTTGACACCAGAGAAGACTATTTAGCCGCAGTAAAAGCAGGTTATACATATTTACAGGGGAGATTTTTCAGCAAACCTGTTGTTCTGAAGGGAAAAGGAATTGAAGCCATCAAGACAAGCTATCTTGAAATGCTTTCGGAAACAAATAAAAAAAATCCAAGTTTTGATAAACTTGAGGAAATTGCTAAAAAAGATTTAAGCATTACATATCAACTGCTGAAAACAGCAAATTCAGTCTTTTATGGAACAAGGCACAAGATTGTGTCAATTAAGCAGGCGCTTGTCCGAATAGGACTCAATGAAATAAGAAGATGGGTTTATCTCATGGTTTTGAGAAACCCATCCGATACAGAAAACAGTGAATTGATCAAGACATGCATGATCAGAGGTAAATTCATGGAACAGCTTTCCACTTTATATAAACCTGAGATAAGCCAGTCTGATTGCTTTATCACGGGAATTCTTTCGTCTATTGATGTTATTTTACATAGAGATATGGAACAGATCTTAAAAGAATTAGCATTACCGGAAATAGTAAAGGAGGCATTACTTGGGGTAGAAAATGATCTATATATGTTGCTTAAATATGTGGAAGCTTATGAAAAAGGTGAATGGTCTAAAGTAAATGAGTTCAACCTATTCAGAAGTGAAATTCAGGATCGCATTCCATTTCGATATATGGAGTCATTGAAGTGGGCTGACAATATAGATTAACTGACACTACCTTACTGCTATGGAAAATTACATTGTAAGACAACCGATTTTCAATATGGAGTACACTGTAAAAGGATATGAGGTTTTATTTGACCAAAGTCAGATAAATCAAGATGAATTTACAGAACTTGAAGAAGTGGAAGAAGCTTTCATTACCTTTATTTCTTCTCTTGATTTTGATGAAATAAGTTTCAATACAAAAGCATATATAAATATTAATGAAAATTTTCTTATCAATAGAGACTTTTTATTGTTTCCAAGGCATACTACTGTCCTGGTTATTTCCAGTGAATTTTTAAGAGATCCGGAAATGGTAGAATCCATCAGAGAAATTCAAAAACAGAAGTATTCAGTGGTTATTGATGTAAAGAACAACGATATCGCATACCTTGGCAGGGTGTTACCTGATGTCATAAGAATGGATATGGATGCTACTGATCTAATACTTCAGGAAAAGGTCATTCAATTCTCTGATGACACCATTGAATTTTCTGCGATGAATGTCAATACTCATGAACAGTTTGAACAGGCGAAGAATCTGGGATACAGCTATTTTCAGGGAGATTTTTTCAGCCAGCCTTTGGCTGATGAGAATGAAAGCATCAAGGAAATACCAGGTACTTATCTGAAAATTTTAAATGAGGTAAAAAAAGAAGAGCCAAGCTATGAAAAACTGACAAGAATCATCGAAAAAGATCTTGGATTAACCTATAAGATCTTAAAAACAGTTAATTCGGTCTATTATGCTTCCAGATATAAAATCAATTCAATTGAACAGGCACTGATCAGAATGGGAATTGATGAAATTAAAAAATGGGCTTACATAATGATTCTGAAAAAACCGGTAAAAGTGGAACAGAGCGAATTAGTTAAAATCTGTCTCATAAGAGGGAAATTCATGGAACTCCTGGCAAAAAGTATCAACCTTGAGAAAAAAAGCTCAGAATTTTTTCTTGCAGGCATTTTATCTTCCATCGATGTTCTGATGAACTGTCAAATGAGTAAGATTGTTTCTAAGCTGATGTTAGCTGATGATGTGAGAGAAGCCCTGCTAGGTAAGCATAATATCATCAAAGAGGCAATGGATCTGGTTGTAAACTATGAAAAAGCGGAATGGGAGGCAGTTGAGAAAAGTAAATTCATGACTTATGGAACCATTTATAATATAATAAACTTGTATTTGCTTTCATTGAACTGGGCTGATAACATAGAAGAATAACGGTTAGAAAGAGGGATAATTTTGGATCTGCTGTATATTGTCATATTATTAATAGTTTTATGGTTGATTATTGAAATCATCTCAATTGTTCTTAAGATTACCGGACTTGATTTGTATAAAGCAAGGTTTCAGGTTATTTCAATGATTACACATACCGGCTTTACCACAAGAGAATCAGAGCTGATTGTGCAGCATCCGCTCAGACGGAAGATTGCCAGTGTTCTGATGGTTATCAGTTACATTGCACAGGCATCTTTGATTTCGCTGTTTTTCAATGCCATCAATAATGACCAGCGAAGACTGGTGGCAATCATAGCGGTACTGGGATGTGTCGGATTGTTTGTTATCATGATCACAAGGAATAAATACCTGTCAAAAAAATTCAACAGAATCGTTGAGAAGTTCATTGCAGGAACAATCATGAAAAAAACTAAATCACGTTCAATAGATGAAGTGCTGAAAGTTTCTCCCGGGTATGCTGTGTATGAAATTCTGGTCAGTGATAACAGTCAAATCTGTAATCAGACATTAGCATCCGCAAAACTGAAAGAACAGTTTATTCAGGTTTTAAAAGTAGACAGAGGATCAGAGACTATTGATTTTCCAAGTGCCAATTTCATTATTAAACAGGGAGATGTTTTAATTGTTTATGGGAAAATAAATTCAATCAAGGATTTAGCGACAAACGGATAAGTATAGTGTCTAATAGGAGATATAATATAATAAGAGAAACTTATAAAAGCCCCGGTTTAATAACAGGGGCTTTTGCTTGTTGTATGACGGGCATGCCGTCAATCTGTGGTGAAAGTCCACGAGGGGCGTAGTTGCCGACGAACCCCGAAGCGACTTGCAAGTT
>JAFGUQ010000116.1 GCA_016938455.1 Clostridia bacterium | reverse complement strand
TTTTTTATAATTTGACATAAAAAAAGCCGCTACTATGCGGTCTTGAGCGTGTTTGCTAAGTTGCAAAGTGTCGAAAACCCGTTTTAATCACAATTTAATATATTTATGGTTGACATAATTTGATAAATTAACTAAACTATCTTTAGTATATTGTTAGGAGGAATTATTATGAAACATGAACTTAATGTAAAATTCGACTCCATTAGTGAAGTTAAAGATTTTGTTGATATTATTTCATCATTCTCTTTTGATATTGATCTAGTGTCCGGAAGATATGTCATAGATGCAAAATCAATAATGGGAATATTCAGTCTGGATCTGAGCAAAGAAATTGTGATGGTTGCCTATACAGAAGATATTTCAAAACTAAAAGAATCAGTCAAAGATTTCATTAAATAAAAAAAACCAACAAATGTTGGTTTTTTTAATATCATCCCTAAAATTATTTTAATAAAATATATAACATGATTGAAGTGATCAAGAATCCGATAGCAATATATCCAGTGTATTTTTCTAATAAAGAGTCAATGCTTCTTCCTTTATTCTTTCCAAAGAATGTTTCTGCTCCACCGGCAATACTTCCTGATAATCCGGCAGCTTTTCCTGATTGTAATAAAACAACTATTATGATTGCTATTGATGCTAATATCTGTAAAACACCTATTATTATACTTAAAACGCTCATTATTGTGTGTACCTCCAAAATCGTTTATGCTTGAAAAATTATACCATAATGGTCTTATTAAAACAAGTGCTATTTATTTTTGTTATAAATTTCATCAAATTCCTTGTGATAATTCAAAAACAAATTGACAATGCCTGGCGCAAACTGCAGACCACTGTTGTTTTTAATTTCTTCTATGACTTCAATATGAGTCAATGGTTCCTTATATACACGTTTCATTCTCATGGCATCATAGGAGTCAGCCAAGCTGACAATGAGTGCTTCCAACGGTATCTGATTCCCGGATCATCCTAGATAGCCTAATCCATCCCACCTTTCGTGGTGATACATAATGATGTTTTCTGCTATTTCGCCAAGATCCAGAGGTTTAATCATATCATATCCGATTTTCACATGTTTTTTTATTTCCTCATATTCATCTTTTGTTAATTTCCCCGGTTTCTTTAAAATAGCCTCACTGATACCGATTTTCCCGATATCATGAAGTTGAGAATAATTTGATATTTCAGTGACATCATGTTCTGAATACCCTAACTGCTCTGCTAGAAAATGGCAATATTGAGAAATCCTCCTGGTATGCTGACCAGTTTCAAAATCGCTGTAGGAGGTAGCTCTTTCCAATGATTCTATGATGGATAAAAGAATTTTTTCAAACTTCTCATCGATTATGTTTTTTTGCTCTTCTACTTTGATCCTCTTAGTGGTTTCTCTTTTCAGATTAAAATATAACCCTAAGAAAATAAACACAATCAGTAACAGCGGTAAAGCAATGCTTATGATAACAAGCCAGTTCCAGCTTTTTGTCACTACATTGATATTTGGTATCTCATCTTTCAGATTGTTATATATGACATATTTGCTTAAAATGTCATTCAGCTCTTCATTATCAGAAGTAATGATATACCCAAAGTCATCATATAAATATCCGCTGTAATAAAGGCCTTTCAGACTCGTTTCTGCAAGATAATATTCAACTGTATATTTGTTATTCAATGTATAATCGGCTTTGTGCTTACTGACACTTTTAAATGCTTCGATGACTGAATCACAGAGTAGAATATCTACTTTGCTGTAATACTTTTCAAGATATGGAATAAAAGGATCATCTTTATACAAAGCAACTGTATTGTTTTCAAGTTCATGAAGACTACTGATATTATCTGAAGGTCTGTTTCCTATGATTGAAATCGAAAAAGGAAGATACGGCAGTGTATAACCATACTCAGATCCATTCTGATTATGAATATTCATTAGATTGATGTGATTGTCAGCATTGGGCTGATCTGTCTTTACTAATGTCAGATTTAAGATTTCCGCCATCTTTGACAAATAGTCAATAATGACTCCCTGCTCTCCTTTTTTTGTTGTATAGTGTAACGGAGCAATTTCATCTGGAAACGAATAATAGATAACATGATTAGTCCTTATCCATGACAATTCATCTTCAGAAAGGTTTTTCATGAAAGTGTTAGTATTGAATTCTTTAATGTTTTTATCATTAACTGATTCAAAATCATATTTGGATGTATTCATCAGTTTCTCTATAATTGACATTAGCATCGGGTAATCCTTACTGACACTAATGGTATTGATTCCAAGCTCATATTCATCAAGTTCAATAATTCTGGCTGCTAAACTGATTTTCAAATCTGTTATGAGTGCTTCAATAATAACCTGAACTTCCCCATTAAGTAAAGCATTTTCAAGTTCATCTCTTGTTTCATAATAGACCATATTAATATTCAAGACATCGTCAGTTTCTGATTTTGACAGCATATTAGTTATTTTATTCTGCATTTCTTTAACAATAAAATCATTTTTAATAAATCCGACACTCATATTTCGAATATCATACAGATTACTGATATTTTTATCAAAAGTGACTAATTTATATGAGTTGAATAAAGTAGGTGGAATAAAATTAAGATACTCTGTTCTCTCTTCATTCTGAATAGGTCCATAGTAGATATCATATGGAGCAGTTATCATACTGTTAACAAGTTTTGTAATGTTGTCAAATGGAACTATTTCGATTTTGATATTCAACTGACTTTCAAGAAAATCTTTAAAATCAACAACTGCTCCGTTTATCTTGCCATCCAGATTGATATAATATTTATAATTATCCGAAAATTCTGTGACAAGAGTAAAAGTATTCCCTTTATTTTCATTCAACCACTGTATTTCATTGTCAGATAATTTCAATTCTTCAACTGAAAATACCCCTGCTGCAGGTAAAACTAGTATAGTGATTAGTAACAGGAAAATTATTGTTCTTTTCATGTTTTCATTTTACCTTAATAGAGAATAAAAAAAAAGAGAAAGTTTTATTGCTTTCTCTTTTTAGTAACTCAATTATACTATTTTAAATTAAACCATGCTTTCAATCCTGGATATTCTGCGATTTCACCAAGTTCTTCTTCAATTCTGAGTAACTGATTGTATTTTGCTACTCTGTCTGTTCTAGATGGAGCACCTGTCTTGATTTGACCTGAGTTGGTAGCTACTGCAATATCAGCAATGGTTGTGTCTTCAGTTTCACCAGAACGATGTGATGTGACTGCGGTGTAACCAGCTCTGTTTGCCATTTCAATGGCATCTAATGTTTCAGTTAAAGTACCGATCTGATTAACTTTAATCAATATTGAATTAGCTACTCCTAATTTGATTCCTTTTTCAAGTCTTTCTGTATTGGTGACAAATAGGTCATCTCCTACGATCTGCACTTTTTTACCGACTCTTTCTGTCAGCATTTTCCAACCATCCCAGTCTTCTTCAGCAAGACCATCTTCAATAGAGATAATAGGATATTTGTTTATCAGCATTTCCCAATAATCAATCATCTCTTCTCTAGTAAACATCATGTCTGTTTTCCAGAAATAATAATTGCCTGGTTTCCCTTTTTTGGCTGCTTCTTCATACATTTCAGTTGCAGCTGGATCCAAAGCAATTCTGAAATCATCATATGGTTTGAAACCTGCTTTTTCAATTGCTTCTACAATTACCTGTAAAGCTTCTTCATCAGATTTCAGATTTGGAGCAAATCCACCTTCATCACCAACTGCAGTGCTGTATCCTTTTGCTTTTAAGACGCCTTTTAATGTATGGAAAACTTCTGCACACCATTGTAGTGCCTGTTTGAAACTATCAGCACCAACTGGCATAATCATGAATTCCTGACTGTTGACTGAATTGTCAGCATGCTTTCCGCCGTTGATGATGTTCATCATCGGGACAGGAAGTCTTTTTGTGTTAGTTCCTCCGATATATTGGTAAAGAGACATGCCCAGCGCTTCTGCAGCTGCTTTTGCGACTGCAAGAGAAACACCTAATAATGCATTAGCACCTAATTTTGCCTTGTTTGGAGTTCCGTCCAATTCAATCATGAGCTGATCGATCATGGTCTGATCTAAAACATTCATCCCTTCAATTTCAGGTGCGATGACATCATTGATGTTGCTGACAGCTTTTGACACACCTTTACCTAAATATCTTGATTTATCACCATCTCTCAGTTCAACTGCTTCAAAAGCACCAGTTGAAGCTCCAGAAGGTACTGCCGCTCTTCCAATGTATCCGCCTTCAACGATTACTTCTACTTCCAAAGTAGGATTTCCTCTTGAATCAAGAATTTCTCTTGCATATACACTTTCAATTTCAAAAAAACATTTCATTTTATTTTCTCCTTCTATATATTTTTTATTATTAATGATTCACCTGTCATTTGTTCAGGTTTATCAATATTCATGATATCAAGCATAGTAGGCGTTAAATCCGCCAGCCTGCCGTTTACCAATTTAATTCTTCCAGTGTTATTACTGACATAAATCAATGGTACAGGTAATATCGAATGCGCTGTCATAACATTTCCAGCATCATCAAGCATTTGTTCAGCATTACCATGATCAGCGGTAATAAGTGCAGTTCCATGTACTTTCAGTATGGCATCAACCACCTGTCCAAGACAGTCGTCCACAGCTTCAACCGCTTTAACAGTTGCTGGAATGCTTCCTGTATGACCCACCATATCACAATTGGCAAAGTTTAAAATAATAACATCATATTTTCCTGATTCAATTCTTTTAATGACTTCATCTTTCACTTCGTATGCACTCATTTCGGGTTTTAAGTCAAATGTCTCAATCCTCGGAGAATCTATCAGCGCTCTGTCTTCATTCAGATAAGGTGTTTCTACTCCCCCGTTGAAAAAGAAAGTGACATGAGCATATTTCTGTGTTTCTGCAATTCTCAACTGTGTTAATCCTTTTTTGCTGATATACTCACCGAATGTATTTGTCAGTTCTTCTTTTTCATAGGCAATATGAACGTTATTAAATGTGGCATCATATGGTGTCATACAAACAAAGTAATTTTTAAAATACCCTTTTTTCCTGACAAAGGACTTGAATTCAGGTTCTACAAAACTTCTTGTAATCTGTCTTGCTCTGTCTGGTCTGAAGTTAAAGAAAATAATGGAGTCATTTTCTTTGATCAATCCAACTGGTTTAGTATTTTCTGTAATGACAGTGGGTAAAATAAACTCATCAAATATTTTTCTGTCATATGAATCTTTAACAGCCTGAACCGCATCATCACTTTTTTCACCTTCACCAAATACCATGGCATTATATGCTTTTTCTACTCTGTCCCATACATTGTCTCTGTCCATGGCATAAAATCTTCCCATGATTGAGGCTATTTTACCAGTACCATTTTCTTTTATTTTTTCAGTTAATTCAGTAATATAACCTAAAGAACTGTCAGGCGGAACATCTCTGCCATCAAACATTAAATGAATATATACATCATTAATCCCCGCTTTTTTTGCAAGTTCCAGAAGTGCATATAAATGAGTATTATGTGAATGTACACCACCATCGCTCAGTAATCCCATCAGATGAAGCGCTGAATTATTTGTCTGGCAGTTTTTAACTGCTTCCATGAAAATTTCATTTTCAAAAAAATCACCATCTTCAATTGATTTTGTTATCTTAACTAAATCCTGATAAACAATTCTGCCAGCACCTATATTGGTATGGCCTACTTCAGAATTACCCATCTGTCCTTTTGGAAGTCCTACATCATAACCGCTGGCCATAAGCAAAGAATTAGGATAAGTATTTAAATACTTATCCATATTTGGAGTATCAGCCAAAAATATCGCGTTGCCTTCTGTCTTTTCATTGATGCCATAACCGTCTAAGATTATTAAAGCTGTCAACTTATTTGTCATCTAATCCTCCAGTTATTCTTCATAATTAACAATAGAAACAAAATCTTTCAGCTTCAGACTAGCTCCGCCAATTAATCCTCCATCTATATCCGACATGTTGAATAGTTCAAATGCATTATTAGGTTTAACACTGCCGCCATATTGTATTCTGACTTTTTTTGCTGTTTCCTGTCCGAATAAATTTCTGATGACATTTCTTATTTCTGCACAGACTTCATTAGCCTGTTCGCTTGTAGCGGTTTTTCCGGTTCCAATAGCCCATATCGGTTCATAGGCAATCACTGTGTTTTGAACCTGTTCAGCTGTCAATCCATATAAAGCGAATTTAATCTGATAACTGACTAGATCCTTTGTCACACCCTTTTCTCTTTGATAAAGTTCCTCACCGACACAAATGATTGGAATAATTCCATATTTCAATGCTGCATGTACTTTAAGATTAACACTTTCATCGGTTTCATTAAAATATTGTCTTCTTTCAGAATGACCGATGATCACATATTTAATTCCCAAATCACTGAGCATTGATGCACTGATTTCACCTGTAAAAGCACCAGATTCTTCATAATGAAGATTTTGTGCTGCAATTTCAATGTTGCTGCCTTTTGAAGCATTTAATGCTTCACATAAGCAGACAGCCGGAACTGCACAGATCACATCATCTTTACTGTCCTTGACCTGATCTTTCAGCTCGTTGATGAAATCAGCTGTTTCGGTTGGAGTCTTATTCATCTTCCAGTTCCCTGCGATAACCATTTTTTTCGGTTCTTTGTCCAGTAAACAATCAATTCCTGGTAAAATTTTTCCTTCAAGAAATTCTAAGGCAGCTCCACCACCAGTAGAAATATGAGTGACCTTGTCAGCATATCCAAGAAGCTCAACCGCAGCGGCAGAGTCTCCACCGCCAATAATTGAAATGGCATCTGATTCTGACACAGCTTTAGCAATTTCTCTTGTTCCCACTGCAAAGTTTTCAAATTCAAAAACACCCATTGGTCCATTCCAGACAATTGTTTTTGCTTTCTTAATTTCGTTAGCATATTTTTCAATGGTTAAAGAGCCGATATCAACTCCCATCCATCCATCTGGCATCGCATCTGAAGGAACATATTTGAATTCAGTGTCATTCTTAAATTCCTTGATGACAATACTTCCGATTGGAAGCATAATTTCAACATGTTTTTCTTCAGCCTTTTTCATTATTTCCTTAGCCAGTTCAATTTTATCATCCTCACAAATTGAGTTACCGATTTTATATCCTTTTGCTTTCAGGAATGTATATGCCATTCCGCCACCGATAATCAATGTATCTACTTTATCAAGTAAATTTTCAATGACTCCGATTTTGTCAGATACTTTGGCTCCTCCTAGAATAGCAACAAAAGGTTTTTCTGGTTTCTTCAGTACTTTACCCATGATCTCAATTTCTTTTTTAATAAGAAATCCACAGACTGCAGGGATATAATCAGCGATTCCAGCCGTTGAAGCATGTGCTCTGTGAGCAGTTCCAAATGCATCATTGACAAAGATATCTGCCATATCCGCCATTTTTTTTGCAAATACTGGATCATTTGCTGTTTCCTCTTTGTGGAATCGTACATTTTCTAGTAATAAGACCTGTCCCTCTTTTAAAGCAGCAGCTTTTGCATGGGCATCATCGCCTATAACATCTTCAGCCATTATCACTTTCTGACCTAACAATTCGCTAAGTCTTTCAGCTACAGGTTTCAGACTGTATTTTGGATCAAAGCAATCCTTCGGTCTTCCTAAATGTGAGACCAGGATTATTTTACAGCTATGATCTATCAAATATTTAATCGTTGGAACAGCAGAGGCAATTCTCTTATCATCTGTAATGATTCCTTGTGAGCTGATAGGTACATTGAAATCAACTCTTACAATCACTCTTTTTTTAGTTAAATCAATATCTTCTATTGTTTTTTTATTAAGAATACTCATAAACTCATTCCTTTCATATCGTATTTAAAAGGCCCGGTAAACCGAGCCTTTTCAAATTAAAAATTAAACTACTCAGCATCGACTCCTGCGATATATGCAAGAAGATCAACCACTTTGTTTGAATAACCCCATTCATTGTCATACCATGAAACGAGTTTAACAAAATTATCATTGAGTGATATTCCAGCGCCAGCATCAAAAATACTTGTTCTTGCATCACCGATGAAATCACTTGAAACCACAGAATCTTCAGTGTACCCTAAAATACCTTTTAATTCATTTTCGCTGGCTTTTTTCATAACTGCTTTTATCTCATCATATGAAGCTGCTTTTTCTAATCTGCAGGTTAAATCTACAACTGACACATCCAGAGTGGGAACTCTGAAAGCCATACCTGTTAATTTTCCGTTCAGTTCAGGAATTACTTTCCCAACTGCTTTAGCAGCACCGGTTGATGAAGGAATAATATTGCCTGAAGCTGCACGACCGCCTCTCCAGTCTTTTTTAGATGGTCCATCTACTGTTTTCTGTGTTGCAGTTGTTGAATGAACTGTAGTCATTAAACCTTCAACAATACCAAAATTATCGTTGACTACTTTTGCTAAAGGAGCAAGACAGTTAGTTGTACATGAAGCGTTTGAAACGACTGTCATATCTTTTGAATAAGTCTTTTCATTGACTCCCATAACAAACATCGGAGCATCTTTTGAAGGAGCACTGATGACCACTTTCTTTGCACCGCCTTTAAAATGAGCTGAAGCTTTAGCTGTATCAGTGAATACACCTGTTGATTCAACAATATATTCCGCACCACAATCACTCCAAGGAATTTCTGCAGGGTCCATTACACCGTATATTGCGATTGCTTTGCCGTTTACAACAAGTTTACCGTCTTTGATTTCGATGCTTCCCTTGAATTGACCATGAATTGTATCATATTTTAACATATATTCCATGTAATCAAGATCGATAAACGGATCGTTTATCCCTAAAATGTCTACTTGTGGATTATTCATAGCAGCTCTGAAAACTAATCTTCCGATTCTGCCAAATCCATTAATACCAACTTTTACTGTCATTTCGAATATCCTCCTAAGATAATTATATTTTTTAAATTTTGCCAAAAACATTTTACATTACTGCAAGTATATTTTCAACAACAAATTAAATTTTTCACAAAGTCTACACGACTATTTTATCCGATTTATTCTATAATGAAACAATTATTTTAATTAATTCAGAAATTTTGAATAAATCATCAATTTTAATTCTTTCTTCAACGCTATGAACTTTGTCCATTCCTGTACTGATGTTCAGTGCTTTGATTCCTTTACTGTAAATAATATTTGTGTCACTTCCACCTCCTCCATGCTCTTTCTTAAACGGAAGATTCATTAGCTGACATGCTTTTTCAAATTTGATCAGTGCTTCATCCTCATCACTGATTAGAAAAGAAGAATATTCCTTAGTAGAACTTATATCTATGGTGCAGTGATTTTCATTCACAGTATCTTGAAAAACTGTCATGATATCATTATACACTAAATTCAGCTTTTCTTCATTCCTGCTTCTGCATTCCCCGTCAATAATTATTTCTTCACAGACTATGTTCTTTGCATTACCACCTTTTATCACTCCAAGATTACAGGTAGTCTCCTCATCAATTCTTCCAATCTGCATTTTGGCAATCGCTTTTGATGCTACTACCATGGCATTGATTCCTTTTTCAGGTTCCATTCCGGCATGGGCTGCTTTTCCCCTTATTTTGACAGTGAATGAAATATGAGATGGTGCTGAAATACTTGCCGTGCCGATATCTCCACCGCTATCAAGCACATAAGCATAATCAGCGTTGATTTTACTTAAGTCAAGATTCTTGGCTCCTAATAATCCGATTTCTTCTGAAATAGTGAAAATCAGATAAACATCCCCTCCAGTCACTTCTTTATTGGCTAATGCAGCTGCAAGTTCCAGCATAGATGCAACACCAGATAGATCGTCAGATCCTAAAATCGTATTTTTACTGCTTTCAATATAAATATCATTAATGACAGGAACTTTACCGTTACAGGGCATCACCGAATCCATATGCGATAAGAACATCACTTTGTCCTTATCAGGATTTCCTTCAATTTTACATATGATATTACCGGTATTACCACCTGTTACTAAATATGCCTGATCTTCGTAAGCACCATATCCGAGTTCTTTCAAACGAGCTAAGATATAATCTGCTACTTTTCTTTCGTCTTTGCTTGGATTATCAAGCACGACAAGCTGTAGAAACTCATTAACCACTCTTTTATTCATAATTTAAAACTCCTTCTATTTCCAGTCCTTTAAAATGATTCTGCCTTAAAGCTTCATATAATATGATATTGACAGAATTGGATAAATTCAATGAACGTATTTTATTCAGCATCGGAATTCTGATGCTGAATTCATAATTGTCTTTTAATAATTTTTCATCAAGTCCTTTTGTTTCCTTACCAAAAAGAATAAATGAATCGTTTTCATATGATACCTGTGAATATAAATTTTTAGATTTAGTGGAAGCAAAGTACATTTGTTTCCCTTTATGGATGCTCATGAATTCATCAAGCGAGTCATAATAGGTAATGTCCACAAATTTCCA
>JAFGUQ010000115.1 GCA_016938455.1 Clostridia bacterium | reverse complement strand
GAAGTACTGAAAAATAGATAACATAGCTGCCGTTGAAAATAGCCAGCATAATGTCTCCCATATGAGTAAAAAGAAAGAAATCTGTCAACATGATAGAAAGCCAGAAACTGATACTGACAGCGAATGTCAGTATCAGAGATGATAAAATAAAAGAAAGCTTTTTATATTTTAAAACTGACAGCAGATAAGCAATCAGACAGTAAAACAGAACAAAAATGAATTGAAGCCTGAAAAACAGAAAGCAGATAATAGCAAGTACAAAGTACACAGCGAAAATCTCTTTCTTTTTTAATTTCAATAAGCTTAAATAGAGGGCCAAAGGAACTAAAAAGGCGTTGAGAATGTTGGTGACTCCTTTAAATAGTGTAAAAAAGATGCAAATAAGAGCAATAGACAAGCCACCTACTGCAATAGACTTAGCATTCATAATATAAGTCTCCTTTTCCTTTATTTTTCTAAACGATTGTCATATTCTGATTTATTAAAAATGTGAAAAGTATTCTTACCTTTCTTTTTCGCCTGGTACATGGCATAATCAGCTAATTCAATGATTTCGAAAATTCCTTTTGAGTCAATACCATAAACAGCCATACCTGCACTGATGGATAAGATAAGGCTGTTTCCGTTTATATCAATCGGTTCCAACAGGACAAAGTCTCTGATTTGATTCCATATATTATGTAAGTCTTTAGAGGTGACATAATCCAGACCATATACAAACAGACCAAATTCATCACCAGCGATTCGTATTCTGATAGTATTTTCCATAGGTAGTTTTTTTAATCGCTCTGCAAAAGCAATCAGAAACTGATCTCCTGCGGCATGTCCGTAAGTGTCGTTGACCTGTTTGAATCCGTCAATATCAATAAAGATGAAAACTCCTAGTTTGTCAGGGTCTTCATTAATGATAAATTCTATTTCATTCATATACTGGTAGCGGCTAACGAGTCCTGTCAATGAATCTTTGACCAGCCGGTTGTTTAACTGCTGATTCAATCGATTAAGGGTTGAATTTGATTTTTCAAGTAACCGTCTTGTATTGATGAGCTCGTTATTAAGAACCTGTAATTGGTCAAAATGAAAATTGACAGAATCATTATTATGAATGGCATTTGTTTTAAAATAGGTTCGAAGCATATACATGAATTTAGTAAAGATAGATTCAAAAGCAGTTTTACAGCCGCCATCAAGTGAAGCTGTTTCTTCAATGGCAAAAACAAGAACTTGCTTTTCTGTATTTAAGAATAAAAGAAACACTTTAGAAGAGTGATTGATAATAGAGTAAGATTGTCTGCTTTTGATAACAGTATCTTGACTAAGGCTAGTTTTAAGCAACGCTTCAATAGATTCTTTCTCATTACTTTCAAAAACATCATAAAAGGAACTGTTTTTTGAAGTGATCAAATAAGCCGGGTCACTCCAGTTGACATCACTGATGAATCCCTTCTGGTTAATTGAAACAAAAAAACTGACCATTAAAACACCTCTTTGGCTTTGACAATATTTTGATTAGCCCACTCAATAAGCTGATCGGCATTTTCAGTATAGACATCGATATTCCATTTATCCCATAACCGGGTAGTAGATTTAAAAGCTCTTCCTCCGACAGCGACTTTCATTGCAGGATATTTTTCCTTGATAGAGGTTACAATATCTAAACAGAGTGAAAGGTGCTGAGGCATAGTGACTGACAATGCCACCAATTCAGGCATGTTTTCCCTGATAGAGGAAAGAATAGCCTGTTTTGGAACAGCAGCACCTAAGTAGATACTGTCCCATCCGTTATATTCAAATAAATCTGACAACATGCGTATTCCCATTTCATGAAGTTCGCTTCCCACACAGCAGGACAGTAACTTGAGACCGTTTCTTGGAGAACTGAAAATGACTGGATAAAACTGTGACAGAACCACCTGTGTTGTTGCTGTGCAATAATGTTCTTTATCAACTGTAATCAGGTTCCGATGCCATAGATTACCGACTTCGTACATGACTTCCTGAATGATATTAATATAGATGTCAATTAAATCTATTCCACTTTTTGCAATGTTGCCAATTAATTCAACAGCTCCTTTAGTATCGTTTTTAAGCAGACATTCAAGATAATCCTTTTTGATATCAATGAATTTTCCTGTTTCTATTTTTTTGTTATCCTCAAAAGAATCTGACTGTTCTTTAACTGCTTTAATGGCTATATCGATCAGCGAAGTAATGGAGTCACCTTTTTCTGAAAAATGTTCAAGGTAGACAGTTCGCATAATGGTAAGATGCAGGACCATCTGGTCTTTTAAACGCTCTCTTGATAAATCTTTCATCAGATTACACATAAGCTGATAAATCCAGACTGTGAAATCGACAAAAATTTTATCATCACTAAACTTGATAGAAGTATCAAGAAATCCCAAGCTATATAATATGTCCTCATACATAAGCATTTTACGCCGGTCATCATATTCGGTGTTCAGTTTAGGATCCAATTCAAAGTGTTTCTCAAATATTAGCTTTGCTAGACTTTTCATATCGTCGTTAAGATTATAAAAAAGCAGACTCATAATCATACCTCCATTATACAAGTAACAAATTTAGATTCTCTGAGAGTTACCCTTTTTATATACTGATATAATAAAATTCTATATCAATTATATCATTTTCAGTAAAGTATTGCACTAACAATGAATAGCTTCAATAATCGATTTTCATCGCAGTCTTTACGAATGAGAGCGTTTTTGCACCTTCGATTTTTGCCTTTTTATTACCTTCCTCCAAAACTTCCTTTATAAATGACGGTCGTTTCTCATAATACTTCCTTTGTTCTCTAAAAGGAGTCAGAAGATGGTTAAGTGAGTCTGACAGAAGCTTTTTGCATGAAGTACATCCGATGGCAGCATTTTTACACATTTCACAGATGTTATCACTTTCTTCTTTGTTAAACACCTGATGGTAGTGGTACACTGTGCAGACTGAAGGGTTTCCTTTTATCTTCAGTGTAATTCGATTTGGATCAGTGACTGCTTTGTTAACTTTTTCTACAATTGCCGAGTGCTCATCTGACAGAAAAATGGCATTATTGAGACTTTTACTCATCTTACTGTTTCCATCCAATCCGACAAGGCGGGGGCAGGAACCAAGTAATGTGTCAGGTTCTTTCAAGGTGGGTCCATATAGCATATTGAACTTCCGGACTATTTTTCTTGTGACCTCAATCACAGGCAGCTGATCTTCTCCGACAGGTACCAGATCAGCCATGCAAAAAGTGATATCAGCTGCCTGACTGACCGGATAGCCAAGAAAGCCGTATGTTAAATCTGTATATCCGTACTGCTTTGCTTCTGTTTTAATTGTCGGATTGTGCCGTAAAAGGTTAACCATGACAAACATGGAATAAAAGACAGTCAGCTCTGCAATCTGAGGAATACTTGACTGTATGAAAACATGTGACTTCAACGGGTCTATTCCCACTGATAAATAATCGATGCATAAATCATGTACATTCTGTTTTAATACACCTGGATTTTCAAAATGAGTAGTCAGTGCCTGCACATCGGAAATAATCACAAACTGTTCATACTCATCCTGTAATTTAACTCTGTTTTCAAGGCTTCCGGCATAATGACCTATATGGAGACGTGAGGTTGGTCTGTCTCCGGTTAAAATTCTTTTTCTCTGATTCATAATAATTCCTCCATTTAAAAATTCTGTTATTGATTTGAATGTTATTCCACCAGCTGTCTTCCAACTTCACCACCTCCTTACATAAAAAAAACTGCCCTTAAAGGACAGATCAACTCTGCTATACCACCTAAAAAGTTTTTCACAAACAATCATTTGTGTCTGTTTGATAACGGATACAGCTTTCCGATAGTGCCTACTCACAAAAAAATGCTTCGGACTACACTCATCAGGCCCATTCAATCACAGATGACATACTGCTTTACACCACCAACAGCTCTCTTTAATGCATACTATGAACTACTATTTCCTGTTCAACGATTTATTTAGTTAATACTATACTCTTTTAAAAGTAAAAAATCAATCATCCTGTAGTATTATTAAGGGGAACAATTATTGTTTTTTATTCGTATAATAGTTAAGAACCCAAGCAGGAGGAAATAAAAATGAAAAAAAGAATTCTTATCGTCGCTATCGCACTGTTACTAGTAGCAGCAGTGGTGGTCGTCGCATTAATAAACAATAATAATGACAGCAACGTCAAAGCTTATGATTACAGAGAAGGATTTCTGATCACACCAGACTCAGATTTTGATTATGGTATGTCAGTTAATACTTCTTTTACCGTTAAAACAAAAGATGATTTTACACTTACCATGATGCAGGAGATGTTTTTCATACAAGATGTCACTTCTTTTACTGTTGAGGAAGTTAATAAAAATCAATTTAAGGTGACTTTGACAGAAGATTTGAAATATGACAGTGTTTATGTTCTTGGAATTAAACAAAGTGATATGATTATGGCCACATTTGTTTATCAGACTGCTTCAAAATTTGCTATTGCCGGGTATCTGCCAAATACGCAGTCTACCAATGTACCGGTGAATACAGGAATCGAAGTATATTTCCCTAATGCTGATGTTAAAAATTTTGAGCAGGCATTTTCCATATCTCCAGATGTCAGAGGTAATTTTGAAGTGCACGATAATGCTTATGTTTTTGTACCCTCAGATAACCTCGAGTATAAAACAGTCTATACAGTGACTTTAGCTGGAGGGATTATTGAGAACAGTGATGGACAATTAATCAGTGATCAGACAGTGTTCTCATTTGAAACAATGGCAAAAGAAGAGGAAGTGTCTGCCTATAAGTATAGAGGGTATGTGAACTTTAATAAACTGATGTATGAATACCCGGGAAACGGCATGGTTTCCATACCATATTATATGAACATGCCTGAGGAAAGCCAGACAGTGAGCATGATGACTGATGTCTATAAGTTTGACAGCGGCAATCAGATGGTCAGCTATATCAAGGAAGTACTGGCAAAACCCTACTGGTCCATGTACAACGCAGATGAAGCAAAACTGGACACAAGCGGATTGACCAGTGTCCAATCGTTCAACAACCAGGTTTCATATACGAATAATAACTATCAATTTGTACTTGACATCCCTGAAAAACTTGAAAAAGGGACTTATCTAGTCAAGATGACATGGGAACACGGTGAAACCTTTGTTTTTATTCAAGTGACTGACTTATCAGCCTATATCTTCGACGACGATGAAAACACCTATGTCTGGGTACATCATTTATTGACAAAAGAAAGCACTGATGCCAGTGTCAATGGAATCAACACTTCAAATGAAGGGCTTGCAGTCGTACCCAATAAGTCTTTAGAAGACAATGTGATTGTGATTTCTGATGATGACAATGAAACATATATTTTCAAAAATCCATACTATTACGGCACTTACAACAATTTCTGGAATGTGCTGACCACAGACAGAAGTCTCTATAAGCCAGATGATACTGTGAATTTCTTCGGATTCATTTCACCAAGAGAAGGAAACCTCAGTGAAAGTAAAGTGACAGTGGAAATAAACAGAGGATACTTCTATTACTATTTTGACAATACAAGAAATTCCAGCCGTTTCATACCTCCGTTTCCTATGCAGGAAGTACCTTTAGTATCATTGGAAGTTCCTCTTGTCAACGGATTTTATGAAGGAGATGTGACTCTTCCCTCCTTATCAGAAGGCTACTATACCATTACAGTCAAATATGACGGGAAACAGATTTCCAATCAGTACTTTAATGTGGAAGAATATGTGAAACCTTCGATGACAATCAGTATCACTCCTGATAAAAAAGCAGTGTTTGCCAACGAACAGGTGACATTCAATGTGAATACTTCCTTTTTTGAAGGAACTCCTGTGTCTGGGTTGGATGTGACATACTATATTAATTACAACAATGAATATATTGAGAGTGATGCAAAGAGCGATTTAAACGGAAACGTCTCTTTCAGATATACACCAAAGTATCAAGACAAAGCACAGGGGACAAGATACATCTATGTCGGTGTGAGAGCACAGCTTCCAGAACAGGGAGAACTGAATACCACCACCGCTGTAGCTGTTTACATGAATGATATCGACTATACCTATGAAACTGATATCAAGGATAAAATGATTCTGCTTAATGGAAATGTATTTAACTTTGTTCCAGATTATAAAACAGGAGGGGTCATAAACTCAGGCGGTTACTCTTTTGAAGACATCAGCATGAATTTATATAAAAACACTTTAGTGAAAAAAGAATCAGGTACTTATTACGACTATATCAATAAAAAGACTGTGAAACAGTACACTTATGAGACTGAAAAAACACTGATCCAGAGTAAGACTTTAAAGACTGATGCGGATGGAAACTTCAAGACAGAATTTCCGTATACTGAAGCAGACAGAACATGGTATACCATTGAAATGTCAGTCAAAGATAAGAACAACAGAGAGGTAGATAAAACGGCTTATATAAGTGCAAGATATAACTATGAAGCCTACAGCTATATGGGATATCAGACAGAACTTGACAAAGAAACATACAGTATCAATGATACAGTCAAAGCCAGATTTGTCTATGGAGATGAAGACGTACAGGCAAATCAGTACCTGTTCATCATCGCTCAGAACGGAATCAGGAAAACAATCATTACTGACAAGAACATTGCTGAATTCAGTTTTCTTGAAGACTACATTCCTGATGTTCTGATCCAGACAGTAGCATTTGATGGCAGTTCATATGTCTCGAGTTATCAGGAGCAGGTGAGATTCACTAAAGAAGACAGGAAACTGAATGTGCAGATTACAACGGATAAAAAGGACTATAAGCCAGGCGAACAGGCAGTTGTTTCAGTGAAAGTCACTGATATAAACAATAATCCTGTGAGCGCGAAGATACTGATTTCTGCAGTAGACGAAGCGCTGCTTAGTTTAAGCGATATCAATATCGATTTTCTGGAAGAACTATACAGTTATGTCGACTCAGGAATCAGAAACACTTATGGCACTCATAAAGACGGCATGAACATATTCTATGACAATAATTACAGAGGCGGTATGGGGTATGATCTTGAACAGTCTTTCAGCGACAGTATGATTTCGAGTGAAGCTCCGATACCTTCACCAACCCTCAATGGGAATAAAAGCAGTGATGCCGTGATCAGAAGTGAATTCAAAGACACCGCAGCCTTTTTGACAATACAGACAGGAAATGACGGGTTAGGCGTAGCCCCGTTAAATCTCCCCGATAACATTACCTCATGGAGATTATTTGGAAACGCCATGAGCAATGACTATTTTGCCGGTGGAGGCTATATCAACATCAATACCACATTGCCGTTTTTCATTAATGTGGTGACCAGTGACATGTTCCTGATCAACGATCATGCTTATGTAGGCGTCACAGGATATGGAGACAAACTGTCAATCAATGATATGATTGACTATAAAGTATATCTGAAGAGTAATCCGGATGACTTCAGCACAGTGACAGCCCGTGCTTTTGAAAGAGTCAATTTACCGCTTCCTTCATTCAAGGAAGGAAATGATTCCATTATTGTCGAAGCTTATACAGATGGGTATTCTGATGGACTGGAAACAAAGATAAAGGTGAAAGAATCATATAACAGAGTGCAGGTCACAGACAGCTATCAGGTTTCAAACCAGATGATTCTAAAAAGCGGTTCCTATGGCAATACTACTTTAGTATTTACTGACCTTGAATATATGGATTATGTCACAAAAGCTTTTGGAATAGCCTATTATTCAAGCGAAAGATTGGAGCTGCTGCTTGCAAGAGATAAGGCAGTGTCAATCCTTGACAGCTACCTGACTGATGAGAACTGGATAAAACAGGAGAACACAGTTGACTATAAAAAATATCAGCAGAGTGATGGAGGCCTTTCAATTCTGCCTTATGCTCAAAGCGATCTGAAAGTCACTGTAGATAATTTCAGCTATGTCAGAGACAGCATTGATGAGAACCTATTGTTAGGTTATCTGTATCAGCAGTTAAATGATAACGGGTCGGATGCTTATGTATTATACGGATTATCTCAGTTCAATCAGCCGATACTGCTCGAACTGGACAGAACCAGCAAGATTCTTAATCTGACAACTGAACAGTTAACCTATTTAGCTCTTGCTTACTATAATATCGGAGATACTTATCAGGCTAATGAGATTTTCGAAACAAGGATCAAACCGCAAATCGTATCAGTAGATCCATATGAATTTATCAATGAAAAGAATGAAGACTACAGTATCTATGTGACAAGCAAAGTGGCCTACCTTGCTAAACTGTTAAACAGAGATGAAGCTGCAGGGTTATTTAAATACTCGGTCAATCACTATTCCAAAGAATATGTGATCAACAATTTCACAGCGCTATATCTGGACTTGCAGTTAAAGGACAAGAAAGAAAGCAGCAGTTCATTTACTTACTCATATATGGGGTATACGAAGGAAATCAACTTTAAAGACGGAAAATGGTTCTCTTATGAAATACCTTCCATAAATTTAGATCAGTTCAAGATTTCAGATGTCAATGGAGACATCGGGTTATTGATGACTTATGAAAAAGATGCTGACATTACAAAGATCAATGACAGCGATGTGATTAAAGTGACAAGAAAATATTATGACGGAACGACTAACCAGGAAAAGAGAGTATTCTCAATTGGGGATATAGTCAAAGTGGAAATAAAAGTTGAAAAAGGAAAGAACTTCATTGATACCATTTATGAAGTCACAGATATTCTTCCTTCAGGCTTGAAAGCCATTGAAAAACCATATCAATACCTGGGAAGTAATTATGAATATACCTATATGAGGGCTAATCAGCAGACAGCTAAGGCAACAGTAGGAAAATATTTCATTGAGAATGAAGGAACCATTGTCTATTATGCCAGAGTAACCAATATGGGTGACTATGGAGTCATGGGTACTTATGTCAAATTACTGCAGTCAAATGAAGTGGTTTACCAGGATAATGACAGCACCATCACCATAGGAGAATAGAGACAACCTCTATTCTTCCTTAAGCCGGTTCACCGTAATCCCAAGGGCCAGCAGCGTCCAGAAAATGGGAGAAATATGAACTGTGCTGTCATAACAGACTGACGCAATCAAATAGGCAAAAAGAGAAACTGCGATGGCAATGCCCATCGCATTCTTTTCGGTCATTTGACAATTGATATATAACCTGATTGATTTGACAGCATAGAACCCGATCATCAGAATAAATGTGATCAATGCAAACAAGCCGAGATCATGTAATATTTGAATATATAGTGAATGAGGTTTGCTGATCAGAATAATCGGGGTATGGAATACATTGATTTTTCCGATGACATCATTCTGAGGGTAAGATAAGATAGTCGTATCAGCTCCGTTTCCGAAAAGAAGGTGGTCTCTGATTGATGGAAGTAATCCGTTGTAGATAATTCCCCGATTTGAAAAAAGTGTTTCAGGAAATTGAAATGAAGTTTTTTCAATGGGGACAACATCAAGAAGATGATATTTGTAACCGACTACTTTCAAAGTATCTTCATAGCTGGCCAAATAGAAGTTGTTTATTGAAAACAAAATCCTGATATACTTTTCTTCATTATTAATATTGAAAGAAAAATCCTTGTATTCCTCATTATCGATAAAAATCCTTTCTGAATCTGCTGTTTCAAGCAATGGAAGGACGGTGGAAGATTCATCTTTGATTATAAATGAATCATTTTCATAAGTAATATAAAAATCCTGCAGATCAGTATCAATGAATGCAGTATTACCATCAATCAGGATATTATTCAAGTAGATGGAAGAGGACTGAAATTCACTTTGATTTCCTTCATAAGCAGGAGAGAGAACTTCAGCTCTTTTGGCTATCAATCCGCCTAAAAAAATGTTTGTTAAAAAGGTAAAGACAATCAGACAGACAACAAGAACGATAGTGAACAGATATTGCTTGATGATAGTCCGTCTGTATAAAATCAGAAAAACAAGGAGTGAAAAAACAATAGCAACGAAAGAGGCATAGGAATATGAACCGAAGATACACATCAGAGCAAAATATGAGATGAAAACAAATAGAAATTTGTAGATTGTTTTCTTGAAAGTGTAGAAGCTAAATAGAATCAAAGGGATGACAAGACTTAGATACTGGCCAACATAATTGATACTGTAAAGAGATAAAGAAGTGGTTTGCTGCGCTCCAAGATTAGCGGCAGTATCAATTGGAAAATGAAGTAATTTCCGGATGAAATTAATCTCTACTAAATGAAACCCGAAAAATTCAAGAGCTCCAAAGAAAGTCATAAGACAGATTGAAATGATGAAACACTTCATTACTATTTTCACTTTTTTAAAACTGTCAATAAATAAAAGGGTATAGATAAACATGAATACATAAGACAGTAACACAAACATTCCTTCATATCTGTCTGGTGCCCCGTTAAACGGTAAAAACTTGTAGGGTGACAAGTAAGAGGAGATAATAATGAAAATACCATATAAAACAGCAAATATGATATAGATATTTAAAGAATAGCTGACTTTTTTCATTAGCGTTCTTATAAGTAAAATCAATAAAGAAAAAACAGCACATATGTTAATGGCAATCATTTTAACATATGAAAAAAAACTGTCATTCACATTATCTGTAATCCAGTAATTAAGAACCGGTCCTTTTAGTTCAACTTCCTTATATCCCATCATCATTGGAACGATGCATAAGAAAAATATAATTGGCAGGATGGTTATGGCATCCAAGAATTTTTCGGATTTTATCATCTCTTTTATTTTTTCCATAAATTTTCCCTCACATATAATATATAATAAATATAAATTGTTAGAATTGCAATTGTTTGGTATGATAATAGATAATGTGCCCCGGTGGTCCAATGAACAAGACAATGGATTCCGGTTCCATTAATGCAGGTTTGATTCCTGTCCGGGGTACCATAAAGGTTAATTAATGAAAATACAAGATTTAAATATAAAAGGTAATATTTTTTTAGCACCGATGGCAGGGATTACTGACCTGCCTTTTAGAACGCTCTGTTACGAAAAAGGGTGTTCTTTTGCTTTTACAGAAATGATCAGTGCCAAGGGGATTTACTATAATGATAAAAAAACGAAAGAACTGATGGAAAGAGGAACAGAAGAACCTTTTCTTGGTGTTCAGATTTTTGGAAGTGACCCAAAAATCATGGCATATGCTGTTGACTATATCAATCAGCAGAACATTGACCTCATTGATATCAATATGGGGTGTCCTGCTCCTAAAATCGTGAAGAACAAGGAAGGAAGCGCTTTACTGAAGAACCCATCTCTGATTGGAAAAATAGTGAAAGCCTGTGTCAATATATCAAAACTGCCGATTACAGTTAAAGTCAGACTTGGCTATGATCAGGATTCCATTAATGTGCTGGAGACTGCAAAAATCATTGAACAAAATGGTGCTCATGCCATTACTATTCATGGAAGAACCAGAGAAATGTTTTATTCAGGAATTTCTGACTGGGATTATATAAAGCAGGTTAAAGAAATTGTATCCATACCGGTAATCGGAAACGGTGATGTGAGCTCAGTCAAAGATTACACAAAAAGGATTGAAGAGACAAATTGTGATGGCATTATGATAGGAAGAGCCGCCCAAGGGAATCCATGGATATTTGAAGAAATAGAAAAAGGTGAAAGAATAATCAGCTTACAGGAAAAAATCAATATGATTAACAGACATTATGATTTGATGGTAGCCTATAAAGGTGAAGAAAGAGCAACACTTGAAATGAGAAAGCATGTGGCATGGTACCTAAAAGGAGAGAAACATGCTGCGAAAGCAAAAGACATGGTGTTCAAAGCTACTAATATGGACGAGATGAGAAAAGCGTTTCAAATTTTAGGGTAGAGAAAAACAAGACCGTGGGGAGGTCTTGTTTTTGGGGTATAGTGAATCATTTATTTGGGGGTTTGTTACTTACATTATAATTAACGGATATGGATATTTTGTTATCAAATTGTAAACAAATTGTAAACAAACTGTAAAAACGAATATGATATAATCTTAAGTATATGAAAAAAGACAGAGAAATAAACATTCGAAGGAAAAGAGAAAACAATTATGCTAACTTCCTTGCAGGGTTTGCCATCATTGTGATACCTCTGTTCACCATTTTTCTGGGAACAAAAAGGCCACCTACGAAATATACTCTCAGTATGATCGGAAATCGCTTTGATTACCGGTTTGAATATATCATCTGGGGAATTGTGACCGGAGGGTTACTGGTTTACTATATTCTCTACCTTTTTAAAAGAGCAAATTATTCAAATAACAAAGCGAAAAGGTTTTTAATCTGGTCGGATGTTTTTTTAGTTTTAACAGTGATTATCCCTGCACTTGAGGAAATCATGCCTGTATTTGCTTTCATGCATCGTTTTTTTGCCGCCGCATTTGGTGTTTCGCTTGTTCTGTCGCTATACTTTTTCATACTATATTTATCAAAAGGAAATAATATAGTAAAGAGAAGATATCTGATGATGCTGTTCATGGTAGTAGCCGGATCCGTATTCTCATTGTTTGTATTTGGCAATACAGGAATATTTGAATTGTTTTTCTTTATTTCCATTTCGCTATACCTTATAATACTTAGTACACTGCTGAAGAAGCTTGAGGACAGAAAATATAAGAAAGATGAGACAGATAATGGATGAAAGAAGAGTAAAAACACCTGATCAGTCAAAAATTGAAATGACTGAGCTCGTGTTACCAAATGATACAAACTGGTTGAACAATCTCCTTGGAGGGAAAATGCTGCATTGGATAGACATTGCTGGTGCGCTTGCAGGTTCAAAACATTCAAATAGTAAAGTAGCAACGGTGGCGATTGAAAGAGTTGAATTTCGAAGACCCATCAGAGTCGGCGATATGGTCATTTTAATTGCTAAGCTGGTATACGCAGGGAATACTTCAATGGATATAAAAGTTGATGTGTTTTCAGAGAATCTTCAGACCGGAGAACGTTTAAAAACAAATAAGGCTTACCTGACATTTGTTGCACTGGATGAACGTGAAAAACCGGTTATTGTTCCTTTGCTGAAACCTGAGACAGAAGAGGAAATTGCAGAGTACTTGATGGCTGAGCAGAAAAGAAATGAGAGAATTCAAAAAAAGCAGAAATAAAACGAAATAGTTAGAAAAAAAGAGAAAATCAAAGAGAATCTCATCTAATCCAGAATAAAGGTCAAAGAAGGTCAGAGAAAAGATTTGAAATACGTTAATAGCAGGTGTATCATATAGTTAAGGTCAGAGAAAGTCAGACCAAGAAAGTATAAGGAGGAAAAAGAAATGTTTGAAATTATGCCAAGAAGATATAATGTGACAAGGAGAGTAAACCCATATAGTGTTTTCAGTTTAATGGATGATTTCTTCAATGATGATTTCTTTAACGAAAACAAAAATGTTACCTACGGCATCAGAACTGATGTTAAGGAAAACGATAAAGAATATATTCTGGAAGCTGAATTACCAGGATTCAATAAAGAAGATATTGTTCTTGAAACCACTAATGAAGTACTGACTATCAAAGCATCAAAGAATCTGGAGACCAAAGAAGAGAAAGACGGATACCTGAGGAGAGAAAGAAGATGCGGTCAGTTTGAAAGAAGCTTCAGTCTTGACGGTGTTGACAAAAATGCAATCAATGCTTCATATGACAACGGTGTCTTGAAAGTTACTCTTCCAAAACAGGAAGTCAAGGTAGAAGAAAACAAGAGAATTGAGATCACCTAAACAGTAATTCTGTAATTGAACATCAAAAAAACATAAAAAAACAATAGAGAAAATCCCTTATTTCATAAATAAAGGGATTTTTTTTAAATATTTTTAAATATTTTTTGTTTTTAAAATATTTTGTGGTACAATATATGGTGTAAAATAGTAAGATTTATCTTCTTTATTACAACATAGGGAATAGGGGCAAAATTAGTTAGCCAAATAGACAATAAACATTATACTTTAAATGGTTGATTTTTAAAGAAGTTAGTGTAATAATATTGTTGCGAGGTTACTCGCGACGGGGGATACATTTTATTATTGAACTAAAGAGCGTAAGTTCTTAGTATATTATTTTACGGAGGTTAAATTAAAATGATTGACAAATTAATGAGGATGAAAAATCAAAAAGGTTTTACATTAGTTGAATTAATGGTAGTAGTAGCTATCTTAGGCGTATTGGTTGCCATTGCAATTCCTGTATACAACAATGTAACAAATAATGCTAAAATAGCTGCATGTAAAGCAAGTGTCAGAACAATTAATGGAGCAATTGAAGTTTATCATGCTGCAACAGGTTCTTACCCAACTGATATTGCAACTGATTTGGTACCTGGATATTTGAAGGAATTACCAGTGTGTCCATTTGGAACAGCTTATACAATAGTTAGTAATAGCGTAGCTTACCATACTCACTAAAAAATAAAATAAATAACTACGGAGAGAGTGCTCTCCGTAGTTGTTATTTTAAAAACACATTAGAATGTAAAATCAAAGTATTAGGGACAGACAAGTTTATACAAAAGAAGGGATATATAGATGGATAAAAAAGAATTGACCGGCTTTAAAAAGTTTGTAGCCGAGAACAAATCGTTATTATTTACGATACCAGTTTTTGCTGTATTACTGATTATCGTTCTTTTTGTATACGTGTTTAATGGAAACAATAAGAATGATCAAGTTGAAGTCGTTTCTCCAACACCTTCTGCATCTGCAGTTTCAAATACTCAAACTGCAAAACCGACCTCTACTCCTGCTCCGACAACATCAGGAACTGAGGTAACTACCTTACCAGATACAGAACGAGATAAAGACAGTGATGAAATACTTCGGAATCCTTTTGCTTCACCATATAAAGTGAGTGGTATTATTTATGACAGCAAAGGTGGTTCTGTTGCTATTGTCGAAGCGGAAAACAAAAGCTTTATTGTTAAAGAGGGAGACAATGCCGAAAATTACTTTACGGTTTTAAATATAGAAAGAGACTCAGTAATTATTGAAGTGGATGGAGAGACCATAACCATTTCACTTATTAAAAATTGATATTATTTATGGAGGTGTTTTGTTTTGGGTTATAAGAAAAATAGTATAACCGTTAAAACTTTAAGTTTATTGTTAGTGATAACAATAGCTTTTATATGTACGATTCCTGCTATGGCATCGGCAAGTGATACGAAAGTTATAGAGTATACAGTTAAACCTGGTGATACTCTTTATAGCATTTCTACTGCCTTTGGTGTAAACAGAGAAGATGTACTGCAGCAAAACGGTATAGAAGACAGAGCGGTGATTTCTGTTGGACAAGTTCTTAAGATTGAAGTCCCATTAACAGAAGACGAAAAACAGGCAGCAGTGGAAGAACCTGTTGTTGAAGCTGTACAAGAACCTGCAGTAGTGGAAACGGTTGAAGAACCGACACAAGCAACTGCTGTTGAGGTCGTTGAAAATGAAAATGTACAGGCTCCATTAGGAATATCCTTTGCAGATAACACAGTGTTTACAGCTGACAGAGGTGCTAAGATTGACTTTACAGTCACTGATGCTGACATAAGAGATATCCTGTCTATGTTTGCGATAAAACTTGATGTGAATATCATTTATGTGGGAACACCTTATAAAACAAGCCTTGAAGTGACTGATGTTGATGCAACAACAGCTTTTGAAATTTTCTTGAAAAGCAGTACAGCACAAGGTGGTCTAAGCTTTATAAGAGAAGGAGACCTTGTCATTGTCGGACCTGCTGCTGAATTGGCAAATCGTTTTTCTGAACGTCTTGTCATGACTGAGTTCAAATTGCAATATATGAAACCTGCGCAGTTGGTATCCTACTTGAATGAATTAGGTGTTAACCTGACGACCCTTATATTAAATGAAAATTCAAATATATTAATAGCTCAGGGATTTCCATATGAAATAGCTAAAGCAAATGAAATTGTCAATTCGCTTGATAAAGTTGAATATTATGGAGAAGATCAGATAAACCAGGAAGAAACCGCAACAGTTAATCTTGTTTCATACACATTAAAATATGTGACCCCGGAAACACTGAAAACTGTTTTGACAACACTTGGTTTAAATATCAAAACATTCACAATGAAAGCATCATCTAATAAAATCTGGGTCAGCGGAACAACAGTTGACTTACTGAACATAAAAGAAGTCATTGGAAAGGTTGATATCGCTGAAAATGTCACAGATAAAGAATTTGGAGTATACAGATTAAAATATGTTGACATTGATGCAATTAACAATGCGATGAAAGATTTGGGATTGTGGGATATTATTGAAGCTGATGCTGGAACAACAACAATCATTCCAAGCACAGTATTAAGTGAAAATCCGTATGTCATATTGATTAACTTCACATTTGTCAATAAAGACATGGTTGACTTCCTGATTTCTGAAATCGATACGCCTGCCAACATGAAACAGGTTCCTGATGTATTTATCTATACATTTGGAAAGATTACCGCACAGACAGCCATGGAAAGAATTGACGCATTCAAAGGTAAAACAACCATTAACTTAGATAAAGTTGTTTTCTTCAGTCTTGGTTATATGGGTTATACAAAACAGCTTGTTGTTCTGTCAACAGGTTCAGAAAAAGAATTGGTTATGGGATTCCTTGCAGATATTGACTTCAAGAGTGAAACAGTTAAAATCGTGGTAGACAGCAATACCGGAAACAGTGGGAATATTCTACTCAGAAACAGAATTCCGACTATTGCTTACCTCTCCGGTGTAGATGAAGACAATTTCTACATTTCAGGTGATATAACAAAGATAGGCTCTCCATACTATATTTTATGGGTGGAAGACACAGCTGAAAACTGCAGAAAAGTACAGGAAGTCATCACGATGATCGATGCAGGAACTGGAACTTACTAATATTGGAAGAGGATAAAAATGGAATTTTACGAAAAGTGTGAAGGCGATAAATATGTAAGGAGCATAAATGATCTGTTATCAGTTATGCCAAAGAAAGATGCCTCAGACTTGCACCTTGTAGCAGGCGTTCCCCCATGCTATAGAATAGACAAGGAACTGTTAAGAGAAGATCTTCCGCCACTCAATCCAGAGAATGTGAAGTACCTGTTATCAGATATCATAGGACCGGAAGACTGGAACAAACTGGAACAGAATTTTGAGCTTGACTTTTCATATGCGATACCAGGAATAGCCCGTTACAGAGGGAATGTCATGGTTCAAAGAGGGTCAATAGCAGCTGTATTCAGAGCAGTACCTTTTGAAATTCCTGAATTTGATAAACTTGGATTACCGCAGGAACTGAAAGCATTATGTAATCTGAAAAGAGGACTGGTTTTAGTGACTGGGCCGACAGGTAGTGGGAAGTCAACAACACTTGCTTCCATTATTGACATTATCAACAGAACCAGGAAATTGAATATAGTAACAATAGAAGACCCCATTGAGTTTCTTCACAAACATAAGCTGTCAACAGTCAGACAAAGAGAAATCGGTGGCGATACACACTCGTTTGCTAATGCATTGAGACATGTTCTCCGTCATGATCCGGATGTTATTCTGGTTGGTGAAATGAGAGATCTTGAAAGCATATCTATTGCCCTGACCGCAGCTGAAACAGGACATCTTGTGTTTTCAACTCTGCATACTCAAACAGCACCTTCTACAATCAACAGAATCATTGATGTTTTCAGTGAAAGTGAAAGAAAGCAGGTAAGACAGCAGCTGGCGGCTACTGTACAGGGAGTCATCTCTCAGCAACTGCTTCCCAAAAATGGTGGAGGGAAAGTAGTGGCCATAGAATATATGACAGGTGTTTCTGCCGTCAGAAACTTAATCAGAGAAGGTAAGGAGCATCAGATTTACAGTGTCATGCAGACCGGACATGAATATGGTATGGTTACCATGGACACCTATTTGATAGAATTGTATAAAAAAGGAAAGATCACAGAAGAAGTAATGAGAGAACATTGTGTCGATGCTCAGGAAATAGACAGAATCATGTCTAAGGAGAAAACAGCTAGTCCACATACAAAGGTTAAGGATTTATCAGGATGGTAAGGAGTTAGAAATGCCAATTTACAAGTATCAGTGTGTTACCAAACTTGGTGAAAATATATCAGGAAATATCAGCGGAAACAGTGAAATTCATGCAATGGATAAATTGCGTAAGATGAATTACAATGTTCTCAAAATTAAAAGAGCCCGTTTTGAAAAACTGGAACGGTTTGTCAAGAATGAAAAGCCTGTCAAAGTAGGTGATTTAAGCTTATTCAGCAGACAGTTAGCTTCCATGATCGGAGCTGGCATTCCTGTTACCAGATCAATAAGCACCATTGCATCTCAGATCACAAATAAATCCTTTAAGACCGCTTTGGAAAACATATCAAAAAATGTAGAGTCAGGAATGAATCTGACTGATGCATTTGGAGGTTATCCTCATATTTTTAACGACTTATATTTAAGCTTAATTGAATCAGGAGAAATCGGGGGGATGCTTGAAGAAGCCCTTCTTAGAATTTCCGATCAGATGTATAAAGACAAGAAAATAAAAGATGCTGTAAAATCAGCTACCTTTTACCCGAAAATCGTACTGACATTTGCTGGAGTCATATTGGTAGCCATGGTCACATTTTTAGTACCGACATTTCAGGGGATGACACAGAACAATGATGATATTCCTCTGATAACAAAGATAATTTATGATTTTTCTGATTCTTTCAGAGCGGGATGGTACTACTATATTTTAGCAATCATTGTCTTTGTCATAGTTATAAAGACGATTTTCGGCAGCAGAAAAGGTCAGCAGGTCTGGGATCGATGGAAAATAAAGATTCCTTTAATGGGACCGATAAATTACTTGACACTGGTGGCAAGATTCTCGAGAACATTGTCAACATTGCTTGGTGGGGGTATTCCTGTAGTTCAGGCATTGACCAGTTCAGGAGATACCTCTGGAAACAGCATGGTGGCAAGGAAAGTGCGACAAGCGACTGTTAATATAGAGCAGGGAAACAAGATTTCTGATGAAATCGGAAAATTGGAATTGTTTCCGAATACAGTCGTTCATATGATAAATATTGGAGAAGAAACTGGCCAATTGCCGGAATTATTAGACAGGATTGCTTTGTTCTACGAGGATGAAGTTGAAACAAAGACAAAAGGACTGTCAACCATTCTGGAACCTTTGATGTTAATAGGTGTTGGATTAGTTGTAGGTGGAATGCTGATAGCGCTGTATATGCCAATCTTTACAGCGGTTTCATCGCAGATGTAAGGTGAGTAAATATGTTAATTAAAAGAGTGGTCGGAGTTGAAATCACAGATAAGTTTATAAGAGGGGTCGAGCTGCTTGGAACAGACAAGTCTCATAAAATTATTTCTGTGGGTATCGTTGACCTTCCTGCTGATGCAGTGGTTGATGGTGTCATTTTAAATGTGGAAAAAGTTTCTGAAACCATTGCCAGCTTATGGAATACTGCAGGGTTTAAGACCAATGAAGTTTATTATGGCGTTGACAACAAGTATGTGCTGGTCAGATTTGCTGATATCAAAGCGCCTGTTGATAAGAATTTTGATAGTGCAGTAATTGCACAAGCACAGAATTTCCTTCCTGTTGATCAGAGGACTGTTGAAATGGACTATGTACCTTTAAACAGTGAAATTGATAGTGACGGGAATTCACTTACAAAAACTCTAATTGTAGCAGCAGGGAAAAAAATGATTGGTGACTGCTGTGATGCTTTCAAGAAATGCGGCCTCAAACTTCAGGATATTGAAGTTAACAATATTGTCATGTCCCGTTTATTACCGATTGAATCAGAAGAAGACAGAGGAATACTGCTGATAAACTTTAAAAAGGAAATGATGAACTTACTGATTATAAAAGACAATAAACCGTTATTAGCAAGAAATATCAACATTGATACCAATGAAGCAATCAATGAAAATCTTTTTGTTCAGAAGTATCTTGAATCCATTGGAAAGGATATCGTTTCTTCATTAGCCTATTACAATTCATCCACTGAAGAATTCATAGAACGTGTATTTATCAGTGGATATGGTGTGTGGAATGAAGAAATGGTTAATTTCATAAAAGAAACAGCCAAGACAAATGTTATTGCAATAAATCCCTTTAAACACAGCAATAACAAAGGTGAATATCCGGAAGTGTCCAGACCTTTTGAGTTTGCCATCGCATATTCACTAGCATTAAGGGGATTGGAGAGCGACAAATGATTGATTATATTAAAATTAGTTTGCTACCTTCAGAATTAAAAAAACAATCCTCCATAATGAGAAGATGGACTTTCTTTGCTTTGATTATTTCGGTAGTTGCTGTAGTCCTTTTTCTGGTCAGTTTCATGTTCAATATCTATCTGCAAGGGCCAATTGCAGAGTTGCAGTCATTAAAAGACCAGAATAGCTTAATGACCGAAAGTATTAGCCGTTTGTCATATATTCAGGAGATGTTCGATACGATAGAGGTTAATAGTGGTATAATAAATACACTAAAAGGAAAGAATGTAGATTGGACCTATGTGTTCGATTTATCTTCAAATAACATTACATTACATAACATTTCTGTTAAGCAAATCAAAATTGATGCTAAAGCAGAAGGTGTTAATTGTACTATAGTTGGAGAATGTAACAGTATTAATGAAATGACGGCATGGGCTAATTCAACTAGAGAATTAGATGGAATAGGTTCAGTAGAGCTTGTAGACATTAATAAACTGCAGACAAGCAACGAAAAATCAGCGTTTTATTTTGTGGCTCAGATACAGATCACAAAATGGAATGTGGAGTAGGAGAAAACTGAAATGCCAAGATATGTAAAGTGGGAAGTAGCTAAAAAATCACAGAATGAATATAACATCGGGAATAAGAAGTTTTCTTTTGGGAAACAAGGTATTTCAACCGTTGATATCATTATCATTGTTATTGCAAGCATAGCCATTATTTCTTCAGGTTTTTTCCTGTACAGAAACATTGCCGCATTGAATTCAGTCACTGATGAGATTGATGCAATGAAAGTAACAATTCAAAGTAAACAGGATACAATATCAAAACTTGCGGAGCTCGGGAATAACGAGCAGGAATTAAGAGATCAATATGCTCAGAATGAATTATATATTCCAGCAAAAAAGAATTCTGAATCCATTATGAAAGATATTGATGATATTCTCATTAATGAAAAAGTGACTTTTATCAGTTTACAATACAGTCCGGAAATAGCATTAAATGACGGCATCATGGATGTTCCGTTTGTTCTGAAAATACAGGCAACATATAACAAGGTTAACAGAGTGCTTGAAGCATTCAGCAAAACACAGCGACTTTATGTAATTGACAGTGTCAATTCAACAAGCACCAATACAAATGATGAAATAATTAGTTCGGAAATTGTAATTCACGCTTACTACAAACCAAACTAAGGAGCAATTGATGAAAGAAAAAATAAAGAATGTTAAGTTAGGGGAAGTGCTAATCCAACAAGGCGTCATTACTGAAATACAATTGGAGGAAGCGCTTTCTTTGGCTAAAACTGAAGAGTATAGAAAAAGAAAAGCATTAATTGGTGAAATTTTAGTTGAATTAGGTTACTGTACTGAAGAAGACATCACAAATCACATGTCTTTTAAAGCAAGAGTAAGAGTAATAGACTTGAATGAAACTACAGTCAACATGTCAGCTGCTAATTTAATATCACCAGAGATTGCAAGACGATATAAAGCGATTCCTATTGACTTCAATGATAACAAAGATAAGTTAGTAGTTGCATTGCAGAACCCTTCAGATTTGATAGCCATTGATGACTTATCATTGTTGACCGGATATGAAATTGAACCGGTCATTGTAAAAGACAAGCAGCTGGCTATCGCAATTGATCATTTTGCAAACATGAGCACGACAGATGAGGACGCATATAACGAAGAGGAAGAAATACAGTTTGACGAAGAGGAAGAATCATCAGATGATAATATGCTTCGTCCCGCAGTACAACTGGCCAATCAGATATTAAACCAGGCAATGAATGCGCAGGCAAGTGATATACATATTGAACCTATGGAGAAGAAACTGAAAATCAGATTCAGAATAGACGGTGTTCTTCACGAAATAATGAATCAGACAATAAAATTGGCACCATCTGTTGCTTCAAGGTTTAAAATATTAGGTAATATGGACATTGCTGAAAGAAGAATTCCACAAGATGGCAGAATGTCCTATAGAAATGAAACTAAGAAAGCTGATATTCGTATTGCCACTTTACCTACAGTGTATGGAGAAAAAGTGACATTAAGGTTGATTGACAGAACCGCACAGATGATGTCAATTGAAATGTTCAACCTTCCGAAGCAGCAGCTTGAAGGTTTTACAAAAGCAATTAAGGCACCTTATGGTTTTATTCTGATAACAGGTCCGACCGGAAGCGGTAAATCAACAACATTGTATGCAGCACTAGAGGAGTTGAACTCTCCTGACAAAAACATCATCACACTGGAAGACCCTGTTGAACGAAGAGTAGAAGGAATAAACCAGATACAGATTAATGTAAGGGCGGGACTGACTTTTTCATCGGGACTGAGATCAATTTTAAGAAGTGACCCTGACATTCTGATGATTGGTGAAATACGTGACCATGAAACCGCTAAGATTGCAGTAGAATCCGCTTTGACAGGGCATTTGGTATTATCAACGTTACATACCAATAACTCTGCAGGTGCAGTCACTCGATTAGGTGACATGGATGTAGAAGAGTATTTGACAGCTTCCTCACTGATTGGCGTCATGGCACAAAGACTTGTCAGGAAGTTGTGTAAACATTGTAAAGAAGAAATGGAAATGGACAGAGCTGAAATGATCAGAATATTTCCTGAAGTGAAAGATTCTGTGACAAAGGATAAGATTAAACTGTTCAAACATAAAGGCTGTATTAATTGCTCCAATACTGGTTATAAAGGCAGAATAGGGGTATATGAATACTTAGAGGTAACTGATGCAATTAGAGAATTGATTCTAAAAGGCGGATCAACAATGGAAATAGAGAGCGTTGCTATTAAAGAAGGAATGACAACATTAAGAAGAGCAGGGATTGAACATGTTTTAAATGGTTTGACATCAATAGAAGAATTCTTCAGGGTAATTGTATAAATAACGGGTGATAGGAATGTTAAAGTATCTGAAAAATGAAAATGGATGGGCGATGGTCCTGGTGCTGCTGATCATTATAATTGTTCCGATTTTAGGAACTACATTATATATGTATTCTTCAAGTGCCATCAATAACGCGCAGAAATATCAGGACATTGAGCAGGCCAGATACCTTGCAAGATCAGGTGCTGAAGCTGTCATGAAAGTCTGGAAAGATAACATGGAAGCTGGGACACCTATGGATGTTGACCAGGAGATTCAAACCGTTTACTACCTTCCAGGAGGTGTTTTCAGCTTAACAAATACTGATGACACTGCATTGGGGACAGTCAATGTATCGATAGTCGAAGGTTCGAAAACCAACTCATATAGAATCATTTCAACTGGTGTAATTGCTGGAATCACTCAACATTTCACGATTTCCGTCATTACTCCGATTACTTTCGGAAGTGATCTCGGCTGGTATACCGATAATACATCAACTTTGCTGCCGTTTTCAAATAGTGCAGCTAAATTTGAAACCGAAGGTGTTGTCACCATAGAAAGAAATGCAGACTTAGGTGAGCCTGAAGATTATGGGTTCACTTTAACGCAGGGAACTGAATTAGAACTGGCAGCAGATACCATTATATTCAATAATCCTGTGGATGTTTTTGATGAAAGCTATTATGGTTATTCAAATAGTCTTAGAGAAACAACTCTAAAAATTACTGCAGATAAAATAGTATTTGATGACATTGAGATAGGATATGTAAAAGGCACAAGTAGAAGCACACCGAATGAATTAATTCAGTACAGTACCATTATTGTTGATGGCGATGTAGTGTATTTCAAGAATGATGTGGCTATTAAAGTTTTAACTAATACTTTTAGAGGTAATGGAGCTTATAAAGGCACCACACCATCTACTCAATATATACCAGCAGGTTCATATTATATCGGGGGATCTTCAGATGGAGTTGATTTAATTGAATGGAGTGGAAATCTGACAAAGATAACAGATGTGTTTGATGAAAATTACATCGCACCATCAAGTTTATCTGCATT
>JAFGUQ010000114.1 GCA_016938455.1 Clostridia bacterium | reverse complement strand
TCAATCAGTTTTGCAATTGCTCCGATATCACCTGTGGTGACCAGAGAAGCGGCCTCTTGTTTTTTCCCTCTGATTGTAAACAGATTGGTGATTTTCTCATGTCTTTCAGTACGGCTGTTGATAACCTGAGTATCATTTTTCATTTCACCTGAATATACTTTGAATATTGAAATTTTTCCGACAAACGGGTCAGCAATCGTTTTGAAAACCAAAGCAGATAATTTTTCATCTTTACTGGTCTTCAATGTGATGTATTCATCCTTACCTACTTTTTTAGCTTTGATTCCGCTTTCTTTAATCGGGCTTGGCACATATTCTGTAATAGCATCCAATAGGAACTGTACCCCTGCATTATTTAAAGCAGATCCACAGAAAACAGGAACAATAAAATCATTCTTGATTCCAGCCATTAATCCGTTATGAATTTCCTCTGCTGTGAATTTTTCACCTTCAAAATATTTTTCCATCAGATTCTCATCTGTTTCGGCAACAGCTTCCATCAATGGTTCTCTTAATTCAGCTACTTTATCTACATATTCAGCAGGAATGGCAATTTCAACAAATTTATCACCTTCAAACCGTTTTGCTTTCTGATGAATCACGTCAACAATTCCAGCAAATTTATCATTGCTGATAATCGGAAATTCAAAAGCGATGACTTTTTTACCGAATTTTCCGATTAACTCTTCATAAGTCTTGAAGTAATCCGCATTTTCTTCATCCATCTTACTGATGAAAAACAGCTTGTTTATTCCGTTTTCCACTACAAACTCCCAGGCTTTTTCTGCACCGACTTCAACACCGTTTTTTGCTGGTACACAGATTACTGCGCTGTCTGCTACTTTAATTCCGCTTTTCACTTCACCGATGAAGTCAAAATAACCTGGTGTGTCTATAATATTAATCTTGGTTTTTCCCCATTCAATGGGAGCTACCGTTGTATTAATAGAAATAGATCTTTTGATTTCCTCTGGGTCAAAATCACAGGTTGTGGTTCCGTTATTTACGTTACCGATTCTGTCAATCGCTTTTGCACTGAATAACATTGCCTCAGCCAATGTTGTCTTTCCAGCAGAACCATGTCCTAAAAGACAGATGTTTCTGATATTCTCGCTGCTATAGTTTTTCATTTTAGTCCCCCTAAAAATTATTTGTTGTTTATTTTATATCCCAATACCATAATACTGTCACTGAGATGAACGTTTTCAACAATTATATTCGGTGGCAATTTCAACTCCATCGCGGAAAAGTTCCATAATCCTGTAACGCCATATGACACTACTTTCTCAGCGACTTCTTTTGTTTTTTCTCTTGGTACAGTCAATGCGGCTATATCAATCTTGTTATTCTTTATAAAAGGTTGAAGTTCTTCGAATCCCAGTACTTCCACATCATTGATCTTTGTCCCGATTAATTCTTTCTTGATATCAAAAATCCCAATAATTCGAAAACCTCTTCTACGGATACTGTCTGAATTGGAAATAGCTCTTCCCATATTACCCGCACCAATCAGGATAATGTTAAATCCCTTATCTGTTCCCAAAATTTTATTGATGGCATCATATAGAAACTCGACATTGTAACCGTAACCCTGCTGTCCAAATTCTCCGAAGCAGCTTAAGTCCTGTCTGATCTGTGAAGCCGTTAGCCCCATTTTCTCGCTTAGTTCTTTTGAAGAGACCCTTAAAACGTCATTTCTTTTAAGCTCAGTCAGGTATCTCAAGTACCGTGGTAGTCTTTTTATGACCGCATCTGAAACGATTTTTTTATTTCCCATTTAATCCTCAATATCTTTTTTTAGCAAATAAAATTATATATGATATATAGGTATAATGTCAATTTTAAATGTCGTCTTCCCTGCCTCCGAGCTTTCTGATGGCTTCTCTTATTTCCTGTTGTTCCAATTCTTCTGCTTTATTTACATTTTTTATTAAATATCCTCGTAAAAACACGACGGCTCTTTTATCGTTGTAATCAACAAGACATCTGGCTGCCAGTGATTTGTCGTCAGCTTTGATAAAACAATCTTTTAAAACGGTATACACACGATTGGTTCTTTTCTCCTTATCTATGTCTACAAGCGCTATCATCAAATGATAATCATCCTCTTTTATAACCTGAAGATTCTGGAGTCTGTCAATCAGAAAATCCGCTGCAGATGGTTTCAAGTCTATCAATGCCTGTCTGGCAGCTTCCTTGATCAGTTCTTCTTCAGTGGCATAAATGGCTTCAGTCAGTTTTTCGCAGTAATTGCCGTTTTCTAGTTGCGCCAGTGTTCTAATGGCTGTTGACTGAAGAATCATATCACTGTCACCGAATGCGAAATTCTCAATGATTTCATTCCCCTTCAACCTCTTGATGGTATCAATAAGCGATACAGGAATAAACTCATCACAGATTTCCACCGCTTTTATAAACAGCTCCTGCAATTGTTGTTTTTCCGCAATCTGATTAAAGTACCATGACGGCTTATTTCCTTCAACTAAAGTGTTTTCCCATGATATTCTGGCTGAATTGATTAGAGCATCATACTCTTTCGGAGAGGTGATGTTCATCAATTGCTCTTCACAGGTTCTTTGTATGGCCCCGTTATAGCTTTTAAACAATGCTTTAAAATCATATCTATCAGTCATTCAGAAAGTCCTCATCCTCTTTTTTGTTTTCTTTTTTTGATTTCATTGAAAAGTCGTAGTATCCGGCCAGATATCCGATCATTGAGATGACAGGAATCATGACAGTGGCAATCAGATAAGCATACCATGTGTAATTAAGTCCCCGTATAAGGAAGTACAATGGTCCGAACAGGCATCTGAAAATACCATGAAATGTGGTTAATGCCAGGCTGGTATTCGGTACATAGATCAGAAAATAGATGATTTCAATAATGATATATGGTAAAAAACCTGCAAACCCGTAAACCAGCCCTTTAAAAGGATATGATTTAATTTCTGTGGTTGGTTTGCTTTCATAAATCCCCAGTTTCCTGATCTGCTGAAACATAAAAGACCATAAAAACAGATACATGATAAAAGAAAGGATGCTAAGCCATAAATATTGATTGTTTTCCATGCTTAATGGAGCAATAAGGAAAAACGAAAACAGGAAAACCCCTGTTGTATAGGATGACAGAACCTTAAAGCTTCCTTTTAAAAAATCTTTCATCATTACTCCTTTCAAATAAATAAAAGCTCGGGAAACCCGAGCTTTTAAGCTTGTTGTTAATCGGTTGATTCACTGCTTTCTGTTTCCTTTGGAGCAAGGTCCTTTGCGACTGATCCGTCAAGAATTTTATCAATGACTAAAGCGAGTGAGTCTCTGAAAAAGTCAATATCTGTTACAAGTCCTGTATAGTTTCCGTTTCTGACTGCGTAAAGTTTTGTATCATCATATTCGGTTTTATAATAGGCAATTGTCTCATAGTTACCGTCTGTATAAGTGAATGTCATTTCGCAGTAAGGGGTTCCGGTGATAATCCCCTGAGGTTCTATGGCTGTTGCAAAAGGACTTATAAGCAGCGTATAGAAGAATTTCCCGAAGGTAACACCTGATGTATCAAAATTATTAATTGATTCTCCATTGAACTTATAATCATATACCTGAAGTTCTTCATTGGTTCCTATTTCAAAGAGCAGTTTTCTTTCCGCCACCTGAATATCAACCTTTGCAACATATTGAAGCATTGGTGTGAACGGGAAAGGCCAGATAACATCAAGTGCAGGTGTATCAAGGAAATTCAAGGTATCAGAAGCGATTGAGAACACTTCCCCTTTTCCGTCAATCATTGCATAATAAGAGAAGTCTCTCAGGTTCTCATTTCCGATCATCAGTTTAACTTCTTTTCCTAATGAGTTCAGCGTCAATACATACTTCGGATTGTCAAGACCGTAAATGTTCAGGTCTTCCGGTGTGATGTCAATATACTCCTTGATCATCATGGCAAAGGTATTATTGACAATTTCATCTGTCTTTGTCGGGTCACATCTGAAAATGATCGGTTGAGTCATTACCCAGTAGTATGTTTCGTCAGGAACGATGGTAAACTGTAGAATATCATTTTTAGTAAGTGAGAATGATGTGACATCTGTGATCACACCAGGGAAAATATCCATTTCAAGAAGTTTTGCCCTTGTGATCAGCATGGAATTGGCTGAATAAAGCGATGTTGAATAAACAGTCGTATCACCGTCTCTCATAATATAATAACCGCTTCTGTCAAACAGAATGCTTCCGAGGGTGACTGTGAATTCCTTGTTGCCTTTTAGTTTCACATTGACATAAGTTGATTCATCAGTAAATCCGTAATCTGTCAGATCACTCGGGTTTTCTGCAATAATATCCTTGGCAACAAGATTCGATGTGATGATTGCCAATGTATTAACTACATTCTGGTCAATAGAGATATCTTCTTCACCAACCAGGTACCATACGTTTTCTGTAACCATTTCGCCGGTGTCTGACAACACTTTTTCATCTCTTTTATTAAAAGTGAATTTGCTGCCTCCGTTATATAGCGTCATTTCAATCACATCTGAAGACAGATTGTTTGTCAATGTCGCGTTCAGTTTATTGACTGAGTGGGGTGTATTGTTTATCACTATCTCTCTGATAATGAAAAACCCAAGTACCGCCACCACCACTGCTGCCAGTGATATGATAGCAATTTTAAATTGTTTCATAGGTGTCTCCTCCTCAAATATACGATCAGGCCTGCCAACAAGATAAGACTTGGTAGTCCATATACAAGAAAGCCACCTACTGTATTCGCCTGTTTGGTAGTGATAATAATGCTGTTTACAAAGAAGTCTTTCTGCTCAATAAACATTTCACTTGTTTCACCTTCAAGCCAGTTCAGGTTATTTAACATGAATTTTGTCGCTCCGGCATCATATTGTGAATAATTGATTAAAATCTGGTCCTGCATGAAACTGGCTGTCCCTGACAAGAGAAGTTTTGCATTAGTAGTGCTGTCAGTGACTGCTACCGCTACATACGCAGCACCGGAAAAATCTTTGATGTCATCATAGATTCCTTCAAGTTTGGTTTTTTCAGAAGTAATCAAAAGAGGTTGAATTGAAAGGTTGTTATTAAGAATCCTCAGGATGTTTATCGATCTTGCATTTGGAGCCATCAGCTTTGTGAAATTCTCATATATAGGTTCATTGACATCTGATCTGATCAGTTCCGGAAAGATATAATACTGATTGCCTTCCAGATAAAAGTCAGTGTCATATTCCTTGATCTTGTCATATCCAAGCTGCACATTGTAATCATACAGGAATGACTGAAGATTAGTGAATCTGTCATTGGTAATCATACAGTCCATCAGCACATAGACACTATTCCCGGCTGCCATGAATTCCTTCAGCTTTTTCACTTCTTCTGGATATAAATCAGAAGTAGGATTAGCGATGACAATGATATCCGCCTCATCTGGAATCGATTCGTTGTAAAGATTGATTCTTCCGATTTTAAAACCATTAAGAGTAAACTTTTCACTGACTGCTATATAGTCATAATCATCTGTGAATTCATCATGTCCGTTTGAAAAAAGAATTGTGGTCCTTTCATCTCTGGACACATAATTGATGGCACTGGTCAGTGACAGTTCTGCTTTTGATCCTACATCAACGACGCCGAATGTATTATAGTCGCTGGCATATGATTCAAAAAAATCATAGTATTTTAATACTTTTTTATAATCCCCGCATACTACGACAAAATTATTAGTGGTCATTCCAAGAACATTATCCGGATCAAGATTGTTCATGAACTCAACATTCGTATTCGGATTGACATATTCCACCTTGACATTGTCATAGGCATTATATTTTTTAAGCAAATCAATAATCTTGGAATAAGAATTGTCATCTGCTATCTTGGTCTCATCAAATAAACCGTAAACAGTCACTTCCTTAGTCAGATTTTCGAGAATGCTTTTAGTCTGGTCTCCAATGGAATAAAGCCCTTCCGGTGTTAAATCCACTTCAAAAGTGATCCATGAGGCAATCAAATTAATCATGACAAAAACCACAATGGAACTGATCATGACAATAATGGCATTGGAACCGTATTTGAGTTTTCTGCTTCTTTCAATTTTCTTAACATCATAATTGGTATTTTTTTCAGTCATATCATTCACCCCTGTGTCCATCTTCTTCTTTCAATCAGCCTGACTGTCAAAAACAGTATGATAGCTGTGAAAGAAATTAAATAGATGACTTCAGCAAATCCAAGTATTCCTTTTGTGAATACCTGATATCTGGAAATCAAGGATATCCATGTCAGAACAGTGCCGACAACACCCCCGACTGATGCGGAAAGTGTATCGGCTACCCACATGACCAAAAGGGCTACAAAGCTGATAATTGCTGCAATAATCTGATTTTCTGTTGAAGCAGATGCTAAAACTCCGATGGAGATGAAAGCGCCTCCTAAAAGAAGAAACCCAAGATACCCGCCTGCAAGCTGAATGGTGAATGCTCCGCTGAATATGACGATAATAATAGGATAAATCAGTGATATGATCGTGATGACAAGAAACACTGTATAAGCAGCGATAAACTTGCCAAGCACTATTTTAAACAAAGAGGTTGGTGATGTCATCAGCAATACCTCTGTTCCGTTTTTCCTGTCTTCTGCCAGAATTTTCATTGTGAGTATCGGTACTATGAATATCAGGAAGAAACCCATGTCTCCTAAAATACTGATGAAATCTCCTCTGCTCCCCTGTAATCTGGGCCAGAAGAATATTGATATCAAAAGAATAAACAATCCAATCAATACATAGGCGATGGGTGATTTAAAGTAGGAACCTATTTCTCTTTTTGCTACTGTCCACATGCTAATTTACCTCCGTTCCTTTTGTGACAACGTTAATAAATATGTCTTCAAGCGTCATTGTAGAAGGTTTACTTTCAAGAATCGGGCAATTAATTCCTGCCATCTTGAAAAACATCTCATCTCTGACATCCTTGTCTGCGTCCATTACATACTTATAAGTATTTTCTCCTGCCTTGGCAGAAGCCTCTATATATTTCACCCCATCAATTGATTTGGCTGTATTCACTATTAAATTCTGATCCCCTTTTATAATCATAGTCAGTTTTAAAAACTGATTAATGTCACTGGACAACCTCTGTGGTGTGTCTTCTGCTGCGATGACTCCTTTGTTGATGATAACGACTCTTTCACAAATCGCGCTGACTTCAGGCAATATGTGTGAGCTTAAGATAATGGTTCTTTCCTGAGCCAATGCTTTGATGACTCTTCTGATTTCAATGATCTGTTTTGGATCCAGTCCAACGGTTGGTTCATCCAATATCAATACTTCAGGGTTCCCCACAAGTGCTTGAGCCAGACCTACTCTTTGCCTGTATCCCTTTGAAAGATTGTCTATCAGACGTCTTCTGTGGTCAGTTAATCCCACAAGCTCCATTATGTCTGCCATCTGGCCTTTTTGCTTGTTTTTCGGAACTTTTTTTAAGCTGCTGACAAAACTTAAGTATTCTGTGACTGTCATGTCTCTGTAAAGTGGAGGAGCTTCAGGTAAAAACCCGATTCTCTTCTTGACTTCTTCAGGATGGGTTAAAATATCAAACCCGTCGACTTTAACAGTTCCTGCAGTAGAAGGCAGATACCCGGTAATAATGTTCATTGTTGTGGATTTTCCAGCCCCGTTCGGACCTAAAAACCCAAGTATCTCACCTTTTTGCACAGAAAAACTTATGTTATTTACAGCAACGACCTGACCATACTTTTTAGTCAAATTTATTATCTCTATCATTGCTATTCCTCCTATACAGATTTTTCATTCCCTATCTTATACATAGCTTTAAATATTATATATTCAATTCAAGTATATTTCAAGTCCATCATTAGGATAATGTGGTTGACCGTCTGTTTCATTGACGGTATACTTCATATATGAATATAAAAGCAGTCATTTTTGATATGGATGGTGTCCTGGTTGATTCAGAGTCTGTCATCACCAAAGCCGCTATGCTGGCTTTGAAAGAGTGGGGAATCGATTCCAGGGAAGAAGATTTCAAGCCTTTTACAGGTATGGGCGAAAACAGCTTCATTGGTGGAGTCGCCCGTAAATACGGGGTTTCTTTTTCACTCGATATGAAGGTAAGAACCTATGAAATATATGTATCGATTGTCAATGATGAAATTAAAACTTATGAAGGAATAACAATGCTTTTATCTTATCTAAGAGACAGACATTACAAAGTAGCCTTAGCCAGTTCTGCTGACATGATCAAAGTAAAAGCCAATCTTACTGCAGCACATATTCCACTTTCTTTTTTTGATGCTGTCATCTGCGGAGACATGGTTGAAAATAAAAAACCTGCTCCGGACATTTTTTTGAAGGCAGCTGATGAACTGCAGGTCATCAGTGCCAATTGTCTTGTCATTGAAGATGCTCTGTCAGGAATTCAGGCAGCAAAAGCCGCCAGAATGAACTGTGCTGCTGTCATGACTTCATTCGGGGAAAAAGATTTTTCACCGTTACAACCTGATTATATAATTGAAAAGACTGTTGATCTTAAAAACATCTTATAAAGTTTTCTTTTTCTCTCTGACATATTCAATGGCACTTTTCCCGGCAATGGCACCTTCACCCACTGATTTTGATACTTGCTTGAATCCGCCAAGACAATCCCCTGCAGCAAACACATTAGGAATATTCGTTCCGAAATGTTCATCAACCACAATATTCTGATTATCCAGTTCCAACCCCATTTTCATGGCAAGCTCACTTCCCGATGCACTGTCATAAGCCACAAATGCCCCATCGAAAGAAATGGTTTTCCCGTTTTCAAATCGTGCGCCTCTGACTTTTTCATCACCGAAGATCTCCACTACTTTATCCTCAATGACGGTCATACCGCTGATGAGGTTTTTTGTTTCTTCAGATAAACTGAGGGGGTTTCCATTTGTCAGAATAGTGATATCCTCAGTAAACGGTTTCAGTTCATAGGCTTCATGGGCAGTATAGTCTTTGTAACCCAGCACCACCAGTTTCTTGTTTTTATAGAAAAACCCGTCGCAGACCGCACAATAACTGATTCCCCTACCTTCAAATTGAGTCAGCCCTTCGATATGGACTTTTTTTCTAGCTGACCCGATGGCAATAATGAGTGCATGTGCCTCATACTTTCCAATAAGACAGTTCACTTCCACCTGATCATATCCTGAAATGCCAACCACTTCATCTTCGATGACCTCAACACCTAAAGCTTCCGCCTGTTTAACCCCGGATTTTAAAAGATCAATTCCGCTGATGGACTTGACTCCATAATAATTTTCAATTTTCTCCGCTTTTTCCAGAGAACCCCAGTCTTTTGCGATGACCAGTGTTTTCATCTTAGCTCTGGCAGCATACAGGCTTGCCTGTATACCAGCAGGTCCTTTTCCTAGAATGATAATATCATACATCTTTTTACCTCAGTTTTTCTTCAACGTCTCAAGAACAGTTGAAAACTCATAAAACATATATACCGAAATCAGTGATATATAAACACTGAGAAAGATAAAATTAAGAATGGCTTCCAATACCGGCATGTTCAAACTGAATATCAGGTATTCACCCATTGCCAGCGCTATTACGAAAAGTGTTACTTTACCAAAAACACTCCAGTATCTTGTGGTCAGCACCAGTTTCGCTTTTTCAATCGGTTTTTTATCAAAATAGTAAATGCCTGGTATTCTGAGGACAAAATTAACAAGTAAAAGAAGTGTGATGAACACAAGCACAAATCCTGTTACCAGCGATAGAAGTCCTGTGTTCAGGAAATTGGAATTGCCATTTTCAACTGCTTTTTTCGCAATGACCACCGAAGGAACGATAACGAGCGGCATGACAAACAGAAACGCAAAAAATGACAGATAAAATTCGAAAAACACATAGGACACTCTCACAAAATGCTTTTTTATACCCTCTATGAAATCTTTTTTGAAAGCTTTGATCTTTTTTATGCTTTTAAAAACAAGGTTGAAATATCCTGAGTATATAATACCGGCCAAGATACCTGAAATCACCGAAAAAAGAATGATCATCAGCACTGCATATGGAATAACTCCGATTTTATACACTTCCTTTGATAAAATGACAATTGTATCCGTGACAGAGTCAGTGATGAAATTTGAATAAAGTTTCAATAACGATGAAAAAGGATTAAATAATCCAATCAGGGCAATAAAAAAAGAAATGATAGCTGCATAGACAAAAATAAATGGTTTTTTCAGAATGACTGTTATGGCTGACTTAAAAAAATTCATGTTTTCCCTCCAATTAAAGCAAGTGTATTATAACATAATAAATAAATAGGTGTAAACCTATTATATGTGTACACAAAAATATGATATGATTAATTTACAGGGGAGGATTAATGACATGAAAATAAATTATAACGGATTTTCTTTTGAAATGGCAGCATATGAGAGAGATTCTAAAGAACCTGTTCCTTTTCACCTATATTATCAGGATAATCAGACCATCACCTATCAGCTTGACTTCGATAAGCCATATGATACTTCCGTGCTGATTGAAATCAGGTTACTGAACGAAAAAGAACTTTTCCATCTGATTCCATGTAACATTCATGGTGATAATAATCTCATCAATGCCAGACCAGGGTATTTTCCCAATCTCACAGATCAATACCCTGAATTCCCCACCTCTTCTGAAGTCTGGGAATTCAGAGCGGATCGTGCATCCCATCCGGTTTCCATCATTACCTGCCAAAACGGATCAATAGGAATAACTGTCGACCCGTATATCACAGATTCAGAAACAATCATCAGAAACGGAGTGTATGCCCAGTTACCTGATATAGCCGGTGTATCCATCGGTTATCAGAACAGACCTTTGACTTTTACTAACAAGGAAAACATGACCGCTTCCACAAATAATAAGCTTAGAAAAGCAGCCATCAGCGGGAAAATCTATTTATCAAGAGAATACGGCAGGCTTTCCTGCCATAAAATCATTCAAAGGGTCTATCAGACCTATCATGAAATGCCTGTCTATAAAAACACATTATCTGATTATCTTAATGGATTTCTTGACAGTTATGAGAAGATCAACTGGTCAGATGAAATGAATGCTTTTACCAATATGTCTTGTCATCTTCCCGGTGATCCGGTACTTAAACCGTGGAGACCGCTTCTTGGAATCGGATGGACCGGGACAAGTATCCTGATTTATCCTCTTTTGATGGCGCAGATCCTGCTACATGAAGACAACAGTTTCACCCAAAAGCTGTTACGCCTGCTTGATGAAATGAGTACAAGAATCAATCCGGAAAGTGGCCTTTTCTATGACTTAGTCAGACCATATAAAGGAAGTGATGTCAATGGCTGGTGGGCCGGTTATTTAGTTAAAGACTGTCACTGTGCTTATACAAACGGAAACGGGATCTATTACCTGCTGAAATCATTCAAGCTAATGGAAAAGTATAAGCACATCAGAAAGGAAGCCTGGCTCCAATCAGCTCTTACTGCGCTTGATTCAATCATCTTGCTGCAAAAAGAAAATGGTAATTTCGGTTATACATACAGCACTTTAAAACGTGAAATGCTCGATGATAAAGGATTTGCAGGCTGCTGGTTTATTCCTTCACTGGCACTTGCCTATGAGATTACCGGATTGCAGAAATATCTTGACAGTGCGATTAAAGGATTACATTACTATCATCAGTTCGTCAAAGAACTTACCTGCTATGGCACTCCGATGGATACTTATAAATCAATAGACCAGGAAGGAAACCTTGCCTTTATCAGAGGAGCAAGACATCTGCATGAGATCACAAAAAACACTGTTTTTCTTAAATATCTGGAAGACAGTGCCAATTACGAGTATTTATGGCGTTATTCTTTTAAAGCGAATCCGGAATGTCCTCCTCTAAAAGGAAGTCAGTGGAACTCCTGTGGCGGAAGTGTGACCTCTGTGTCAAATCCTCACATCCATCCTATGGGTGTTACTGTCACTTCTGATCTTTTATACCTCTACCGTGCCACCCGTGACGAATATCACCGTGAGAGGGCATTAGACGGCCTTTACTGGGGTCTTCAGACCGCTGATCTTTACCCCTCTGTTACAGGTTATGGTAAATTAGGTGTTATGACAGAGCGTTATTGTCCTTCAGATGGTTTAACAGTCGAGCAATATGAAAATGGTGAAAAAAGCAGTATCTGGTTTACTTTCAACGGGTGGGCAAGCGCTTCTGTCCTTGAAGGATTGTGTGAATCAGTGCTGAATGATCACCTTGATATTTAACCGTCCCTTTTTTGTCGTATTATGAATTCCTTTGATCACAAGTCTTCCTCTGCCTCTGATAGAAACGATATCATTTTCCTTAAGAAGACTTGATGCTTTCGTGGCAAGCATTTGGTTCACTGAAACCTTCTGTGCCTTGATGAAGTCAACCGATTTATTTCTGGCTAAATGAAAACCACCTGAGAGCACACTGTCTAACCGTAAAGATGAAACATTGATGATTTTTTCTTCCTGTGATATTTCAGGGAAAATGATATCAGTAAGACTTATTATTTCTGTTGAAACAGTGGCATTCCCGACTTTTTGAAGATTCAAGCACAGATAAGAAGCAACCTCTTCTTTTATAATGACATATGCGACCTGCCCATTGATGATAATGTCTCCTGTTTTTTTACGGTCTAACCCAAGTGACAGCAGACTTCCCAGGATATCTGAATGAGAAAACTCAACACCTTTTTTGAATGTAACCCGTAAGACAGTAAGTACTGTCTTCTCATTCTGTTTCAGAATCTTACGTTCTGCTCCTGGAAATCCCCCGTCAAATACCGATTGAAAATTCATGGAACGAATTAAATACTGCCTGATTTTATCCTGCTCTGACAGATTATAGAAATCACTGTTCGCATTTCTATCAATAAGTTCCTCTATTATATTATAAAAAGAATCGTTATCCATTTTTACAGCAGCTGCCTGAATTCAGTGGGAGAAACCCCGAATGTCTTTCTGAAAAGCCTTGTGAAATGTGCCACATCCTTATAGCTCAGTTTATCCGCCACTTCATAAATCTTCAGATTAGATGTTTTTAACAATTTCT
>JAFGUQ010000113.1 GCA_016938455.1 Clostridia bacterium | reverse complement strand
TTGTCTTTTCCTGATGTGGTTGTGCGAGATAAAGTGGTTGGTGGAGAAACAACAAAGACCATTGGTATAAAAAGAAATAAAGAGGTTGTGTTTGAGGAAGAATTCGCGAAAATTACAGCACTTGATCAAACGCTGCTGTCATTGTGCAAACCAGGCGGTGCTGTTAAAAGCATGAATGACGGACCGGCTGCTGCTTACACTGCAGCAGTAGAAATGATGGCTGCAAATCCGGAAAGCGTTATTGATGGTGTGTTTGCACACAGCCTGGGTACAGAGCTTGGAACCGGATGGGTAGATGGAGCATCAAATGTACCTGAAATGCCGCTTGAATGCTATAATTTCATCATTGATCTGGGAGATTTTGTTGAAAAGGCATATCACGCTGAAGATGTCAGAAGTATCAATAATGTCAACACTTTACTCGCAGGCACATTACAGAAGTATACCAGCCAGAGCGGAGCGTTCAGACTGGCAATGCAATATTTCAAAGAAAACAGACCTGACTTGTATCAGGAAATATTTGACAGAGGATATGTTGTCAGGAAAACACTCAATATGCAGGAACTTCTAGTTGTTCCTACCGAACCAAAAGACATGAGAAAAGGATTTCTTGAATATCTGATGTCTTTACCAGAAAGAGAAAACGATGAATTCGTTAATGAGATATTCAGACAAATCGGAGTTTATCTTGCCATAACATGGTATGAAACAGAGTATATCTTGAATCCTTCCTGTAAGGAAAGAACACTTTTCGGAAGAGTGGTCAAGAACAAGAAGTGTTTTGAACTGATAAAAGAGGGAGCTAAATCCATCAAACCGGATATCGAGTTTAAACTGGCTGACGGCGGGATTGCCAATACAAGACTCATGAAAAGACTTGAAGCTGATGAGCATTATACAGTAGCGCAGTTTGCACAGGCTGTCGGTGCCATCTATTTCGGAAATCAGGGATTACTGGAAAAACAGTAAAAGGAATTTGTATAAAAGCACATCGAAATGATGTGCTTTTTTAATATGGTTATTGACATTAGCTGAAGTGAACACTATAATACATATGAACATATGAATTGTTGTTCATATAAAGGAGGATTTATGAAAGAGTATCATTGTAAACAAGCATTAAAAGCAGAAAAAAACATTCCTGATGATATCACAGCAAGTGAAATTGCTGATTTCTTGAAAATCTTTGCAGACACCACCAGAATAAAAATACTGTACGCTTTACTCGATCAGGAACTGTGTGTCAATGATATTTCGATGATGCTGTCAATGGAACAGTCTGCTATTTCTCATCAGCTGAGAGTACTGAGACAATATAAACTTGTCAAAGTGAGAAGAGAAGGAAAATCGTCATATTACACTCTTAATGATTCTCATATTCATGAAATCTTAATTAGGGGCTATGACCATATTATGGAGTAAATCATGATCGGAAATTTTTTATTACAGTTATTTCACCTGTTTACAAGCATGGCACCTTACTTATTGCTAGGACTGATATTTGTCGGGATTCTCCATGCTTTCATCAATGAGAACTTCATTAAGAAGCATATTGGTCAAAACAATCTTGGGTCCATCATCAAAGCTTCGCTAATTGGTGTTCCTCTGCCGCTTTGCTCATGTGGCGTGGTACCAACCGCAGTGGAACTCAGAAAAAACGGAGCATCAAAAGGAGCCGTGATATCTTTTCTGATATCTACTCCGCAGACCGGGTTAGACTCCATGGTGGCTACCTATGGGATGATGGGACTGGCTTTTGCCATTTACCGTCCATTAGCAGCTTTTGTTTCGGGTATATTAGGAGGAGCGATTATCTCTTTTTTTATGAAAAAGCAACCTGATATTTTGAAAGAAACAGCTTCAGTGAGCTGTCATGGCGATTGCTGTCATCATGAAGAAGAAAAGAAGCATTTGACATTTAACCAGAAAATCAGAAAAATGGTCTCTTATTCATTTGGAGAATTTCTTGATGATATAAGCCTGCACTTTTTAATCGGACTTTTAATAGCAACATTAATTACCGTTTTGATTCCCGATGATTTTTTTATCAGTTTACATCTTGATAAAGGATTGCTTTCCATGCTGATGATGATCGTGATTGGATTGCCTATGTATGTTTGCTCAACATCTTCAATTCCGATTGCCATTTCTCTTCTTATTAAAGGAATTTCTCCTGGAGCTGCTTTTGTTTTCCTTTTTGCCGGTCCGGTCACTAATATAGCATCCATAACCGTTCTCGGTAAAACACTTGGCAAAAAAATGACTGTCTTTTATGTATCAGTCGTATCGCTTCTGGCTATTCTTTCTGGATACATTCTTGACTTCGTCTTTACTTCATTTAATTTAAATCTCCAGTTTATGGCCGCTATCAATGGTGTTTCTGGGGAAGAGAAGAGTATTTTTACACTGATTGTTTCTTTTCTCTTTCTGATATTGCTGCTTAGAAGTTTACTGATTATCGGACTTAAAAAAATCAGAAAAACAAAAAATAAACTCAATCAACCGATGGGAGAACAGATATGAGATTAAATAACGGAAAAAAAGGAAATGAGTATATGGTCACTTTGATACCTGATGAGATGACTGTGAAGCAAAAATTGTTATCGCTTGGTATTTATGAAGGAGCAAAAATAACTATTAAGCAGTTCCTTCCAGGTAAAGGACCGCTAATCATCATTGCCGGAACTGGTGAAGTCGCCATTTCGCATGAAGTCGCTCACTTGATCGAGGTGGAATGAATGGAAAATATGAAAAAAGTGTTATTGACAGGGAATCCGAATGTGGGGAAAAGCACATTGTTTTCTCAGCTGACAGGAATCTCTACCATTACTTCTAATTATCCGGGTACTACCGTTACTTATACAAAGGGAAAGATGACAGCTATTAAAAGAAGTCAGGGTTGTACCGGGGTGTGCGATGGGAATTGCGGGCTTGAGGGGTTAAAGCATGACCATAGAAGACACCGAAGAGGACAGGCTCAATGTGATGCAAAAGGCGAACTGCTCCATTTTGAAGTCATTGATGTACCTGGCACTTATCGACTTGATCCGGTTGCTCAATCTGAGCGGATTGCATCTTTAATGGTTGAAACAGGAGATATCATAGTCAATGTACTGGACTGCACCAACCTCGAAAGAAATCTCTTTCTGACACTTCAGCTGCTCCAGTATGATAAACCACTTATTATTGCCTTGAATATGTGGGATGAGGCAAAACATAAAGGGATACATATTGATATTAAAGCCCTGTCTGATTATCTGGGGGTTCCGGTTATTGCGACGAATGGACTTTCAGGTGAAGGCACCTATGCGCTGGTCAATGAAATCGCCAATGCAAAACAACCTCTTCCAAGAACTTTCCATAAGAACTTCTGGAAAGAGATAGGTTATATCATAAACAGCGTTCAGAATCTTAGTCACAGGCATCATACCTTATCTGAGAGAATCCAGGATATCTCAATCCATCCTTTTTTCGGTCCTGTCACTGCCGTTATTTCATTGTTTCTTGTTTTCAGAACAGTGCTTTTCTTAGGAGAATTACTGGTTGGACTGATGGAGAAACTGTTTGTAAGTGTTTATTCACCGTTAATATACAAGTTATCTGATGTACTCTCTGAGTATCAATTCCTTCATGCGGTTCTGATTGGAGACATCAGTGGTGCAGGCATCAGCTATGAAACAGCGATGGGAGCTTTAACCACCGGAGTTTTTATGACAATGGGTGTTGTGCTTCCCTATATTTTCGTTTTTTATCTCATCCTCGGTCTATTAGAGGATATCGGATATTTACCGAGAATCGCCATCATATTTGATAAACTGATGCACAGAGTGGGAATTCATGGCTATTCGATTATTCCAATGTTTCTTGCGCTGGGATGTAATGTTCCAGGTGTGATGGCTATCAGAAATCTTGAATCAAGAAGAGAGCGGTTCATCACAGCAGTTATCCTATGTACTACCATTCCATGCATAGCTCAGTCAGCTGTCATGCTTCATGCAGCGGGAGCACATGGCACCATCTATATTTTTGTCATCCTTGCTGCGCTTATTTCAGTCTGGCTCATTCTAGGTGGGATTTTAGGGTATTTTGTCAAAGGAGAGAAAACAGCACTGATCATGGAAATACCACCTTATCGAAAGCCTTCTGCTAAAGTTCAGGTAAAGAGAATGGGGATGAGAATCACCGGGTTTCTCAAAGAAGCGGTTCCATTTGTCATTATTGGAATTGTGGTGGTCAATATTGCTATTTACACAGGCATTATGGATAAGGTGGCTACATTCACCTCTCCGGTCATCAGCAGGATTCTCGGATTGCCTAAGGAGGCTATCTCCTCATTCCTGATCGGGATTGTCAGAAAAGACGCTGCTGTTGTACTCCTTGAAAGCTTACAACTAACACCATGGCAGATGGTGACTGCAATCACATCACTGATATTATATTTCCCATGTCTAGCTACTTTCATAATATTATTCAAAGAATTGAAACTTAAGGACACATTGAAAGCTGTTTTAATCATGTCAGCCACCACACTTATCGTAGGGTTCATAATGAATATATTGCCTGAAACTCAGGTAACCCCATATATCTTCGTGTTTGCATCCATAATATTTGCTATAATAGTATCAGGTTTTCTTCAAAAATTGAAAAAGGTTGAACTGGTGAAATGAAAAACATCAAACTGACAATTGAATATGACGGAAGCCACTATGCTGGATGGCAGAAACAGAAAAACGGACCTTCAATACAGCAGACTCTTGAAAAAGCCGTTTTACAATTGACAGGAGAGACAGTCATTGTCAATGGTTCCGGAAGGACAGATGCCAAAGTACATGCATATGGTCAGACAGCCAGTTTTAAGACCTTAAGTTCGATTCCACCAGACAGTTTTTACAAAGCACTGAATCAGAAACTTCCGGATGATATAAAATGTGTGGCTTCTTGTGAAGTTGAAGACAGTTTTCATGCCAGATTCAGCGCTACCGGGAAGCACTACAGATACATAATTCTGAACAGAAATGTAAAACCTGCCATCAGCAGGAATTATTCAGGATTCTATAAAGAACGCTTAGATACTCAGGCGATGGGCCTAGCGATTAAGGAATTCGAAGGTGAACATGATTTTAGAGGCTTCATGTCAACTGGAAGTGATGTTAAAAATACATTCAGAACCATTTATGAGACATCAGTGAATGTGGATGGCGATTTCATTATTCTTGATTTTAAGGGGAACGGGTTCTTATACAATATGGTCAGAATTATAGTGGGCACCTTAATCGATGTGGGGTTAGGAAAGATTAATGCAAACGATATAAAAGATATTATTTTATCTAAAGACAGAAAAAGGGCAGGGAAGACAGCCAAGGCATCAGGCCTGTATCTGATGGCTGTATACTATGATAAAAAAATAACTTAATTGAAAACCGAAAAACACGGGTATATAATAAATATATAATCTTAAAAATTTCTTTTTTGAAAGGAGACAAACGATGAAGATTGTAATTAGTGGGAAACACATTGAGATTCAAGACGATGTGAAGGATTATGCAACAAAAAAATTCACAAAACTTGAAAAATTTTTCCAAAGAGAAGCAGAAGCACACCTGACTTTTGGAGAAAGAAAAAAAGGCAGCATGTTAGTTCTGGATGCAACCATATATTATAGAAATATGATTTTTAGAGCTGAAGCAGAAAACCATGAAATGTTTACGATTATCGATAAAGCGGTTGAAATCATTGAAAGACAAATCAGAAAAAACAAAACAAAACTGGAAAAACGATTTCATGCAGAAGCTTTTTCAAATGATGGACCAGAGGATAAAGTGGAGGAAAACACCCATAGAATTGTAAAGCTCAAGAAATTTTCAATAAAACCAATGTCTGTAGAGGAGGCTGTGCTGCAGATGGATCTTGTCGGTCATCAGTTCTTTATTTTCCTGAATGCAGATACAGATCAGACGAATGTGGTTTATAAAAGAAAAGATGGTAATTTCGGATTAATCGAGCCTGAAGTATAAAAACTGACATAAAATAGCAAATAAAGGACCTTTTTAAGGTCCTTTTTTAATTTAATTAATAAAATATTAAAATAATTAATAAAAGTATTGACAAAATTAATATCAAGTTTTAATATGTAGATATAAACTAAAATATATTAACAGGAGAGTTAAGAATATGAAGAATTATGTACCAGTACAGTGCCCGATATGTGATGACGAGTTAATAGTCACAGATATGAAATGTAATAAGTGTAAAACTCATTTTACTGGTGAATTTTATGTCAGCAAATTTTCCAAACTTGACGAGAAACAACTTCAATTCATAGAAGCTTTTATCAAAAGCAGAGGCAGCATCAAGGAAATGGAAAAAGAACTGAACATATCTTATCCTACAGTTAAAAGCAGATTAGAAGATGTGGCTAAATCACTTGGATTCGAAAGTGACGAAAAACCAGATGAGAAAAGAAAGAAGATATTGGAAAGTATTGACAGTGGCGAGATGACGGTTGAAGAAGCGATTAATATCTTGAAGAAGTAATAAAAAGAGGTGTTAAAAAATGAAATCAGCAAATTATATTGGGAAAAGGAAAAACAGAGAAATCAGAATCAATAATTCATGTCAGTCTACGGATTGTCTGTTTGCCAGATTCAGCTCAGAAGTTCCTAATACATCATGCTATAACGTGAATTTAAGGTAGGATAAGATGGCCAAAAAGGAAGAAATAAAACATATACTTGAGATGCTGGGGAGTAATAAAATCACTGCTGAACAGGCTGCAAATCTGATCAGTGCACTGACTGATTCTGATGAAGATGTAAAAAACGGAATTCATTTTGATACAGGATCCATTAAGGATGTCGTAACTCAGATGGCTGAGATGTCAAAAAACATGGGACAGCTTGGTGCCAGAATTGGACACCAGCTTATGGATGACATGAATATCCCTGATTTCGGAAAAGAACCTTTCCATGTCAAAAAAATGAAGTATATCCTTAATGATGATGCTGGGATTCAAGTTGATGTGTCAGGTAAGATAAATATTTATCAGCAGAATGAAGGAACTGATGAAGTGCTGTTATTCATAAGACATAATGAAAGTACAGAAAATAAACTGAATGAATATCTTGTACTTAACAGCAGCCAGAACAATTTGAATATCATACTTGATAAAACCTGCAAAAAAACAGTGGGTGTTGATTTACATATACCGGCTATACACTTAAACAGAGTGGTTTTAATCGGGCGAAACAAGAATGTGACAATCAGCGGAATCATGGCGAAAATTCTGGAAGTGGCAACAATTAACGGGAGGATAGAAGGAGAGGACATACAAAGCGACAGGTTGAATGTTACCACTTCGAATGGAAGAGTTGAACTGTCAGGCTGCAAAGGGGAGACGCTGAAAGTCACGAGTGCCAATTCAAACATAGAATTAAAAAACAATACTTTTTATGATGAGGTATCAGCAGTCTCGACTAATGGATTCATTAAGCTTAAGAACCAGGAAAGCAGTCGTATGATTGTGAATTCAACAAATGGTAATCTGACAGTAGCTAACGGATTTTGTGATTTGATGAAAATGACCAGCACAAACGGTTCTGTTTTTCTTACCAATATGACAACAAAATACAGCCCGAAATGTGAAATAGAAGCAGTGTCCGGAAATGGTGATATAAATGTTCTTGCAAACAGAGATTCAGAGCTGGTGTTTGAGGCTCGAACAGAAAACGGGCAGATCATAATCGCTGATTCATCTGTAAAGACTGTAAAATCAGAAAAAATCGGTAATCGGATAATAAAAGCATCAGGGCATAGCTTAAATAATAAGAAAGAGTCTTCAATGACTGAAATGAAATTAAAGACTTTTATTGGAATGATAAATATAGATTGGTTTGATGGAGGATTATAAAATGGATAATTATGCAAAGGCGAAAATTTTAAAGATGTTAGAAGATGGTAAGATATCATCAGACGATGCATTGAGACTGATTGATGCCATAGACGGAGAAGAACCTGTAAGAAATAGCAAACAGAAGTATGATGTTGATTACGAGTTTGAAGCAGATGAAATTGAAATCGAAGCAGAAAAGCTGGAAGAGGAAGCAGAAAAACTTGAAGCAGAAGCTGAGATTCTCGAAGAAAAACTGGAAGACGGATATAAGAATCATTTCGATGATCTGGAAGAGAAAGCTCAGAGAATCAGGGATAAAGCGGAAGAAAAAAGGTCAGAAAGCGACGAGTTCAGAGAAAAAGCTGAGAACTTCAGACAGAAAGCAGAAGAGCTTTCAGCTGAGATCAGCGATAAAATCAACGAAAAACTTGAGGGTCTGAACTTTGGGGATTTCTTTAACTTCGGATTTGATATGCGTGAAAGTGTGAAACGGGAAAGAGAATTCAACGTAGCGAGTAACCATCAGATCACGATAAAAAACAGAAATGGAAACATTAAGGTCAGTAAGACTGATAAAGAAGCATATGCCATATTCATGATTAAATCAAAAAGAGATGCAGATGATGTTATGAAAGACATTGTCATTTCAAATGATGGTAATCTGATGATTGACATGCAGTTTAGAAATGGTGACGAAATCTATACCAGAACAAGGGTTGATCTTGAACTTTTCTTGCCGGAATTGAAATATGGAGATATGATTTTCAAAACGACCAACGGGCTTGTGGAAGCTGCAGATCTGGAAGCCAATGATGTCAATGTGTCTTCCACTAATGGAAGAATAAGTGTCAGTGATATTAAAGCTGACCAGATCATTGCTTATACAACAAACGGTAAAGTCTTAAGCGACCGAAACAAATGCAAGGTATTGAATATTACTTCAACTAATGGTTCTGTTAAGGCTAATGGAAATGAATGCACTGAAATGACACTTGGGACAACCAATGGATCCATCAGCAATACCGAAAGTACGGCTAAAAGGATATTCATGAGAACAACAAACGGGAGTGTGAAAAGTTTCAGAAACTCATCAGATGTTCATGAAGCCATTACCAGCAATGCCGGTATTACATTCAGTGAGTTCCTTCCTCTTGGCGAAAAAGCATCCATTCAATTGAAAACCTCCAATGGATCAATCAAGGTGGAGAACAGAGATGATGTCAGAATTGATTTTATCGCTTCAGTCGGAAAGAATCAAAAAGTAAAAGGTGACTTTAAAGATTATCATGCTAAAGGGAAAGAACATGTAGGAAGCCTTAAAAAAGGGTATGACAGTCAGAAAAAAATGGTGATCGACTTGAAAACTTCGATGGGAAATGTAGATTTCGTTTAAACTTTCACTTATCTGCTTTATATAACGGGTATCTGATTCATTTTTTTATCAGATACCTGTTTTAATATCATCGACATATTTATGTAATGCTACTTTAACAGTTTGGCAAACATTAACTATAGTATAATTTAATGGGGGAATTGTTGACAAAATTGGCTATTTCAGATAAAATTATGAGCAGGTAATAAATTGTTATCTACTCATATTTTGTAAGGAGTGTATTATGGAAAAAATGATTAATATCAAGCAGATTGTTGAACAGAAAGTAAGAGACATCCCTGATCGAGTTGCGTTTTCTACCATTGTAGAAAACGGATTGAAGGATGTCACCTATCAAGAGTACGCCAATCATATTGAATATCTGGGTGAAAAAATGATTGATATGGGCTTGAGGGGCAGTTTTATTGCGGTACTTGGCGAGAACAGATATGAATGGACCATCCCATATATGTCCACTGTCAACGGGCTTGGTGTCATTGTTCCGCTTGACAAGGAACTTTCAAAAGAAGAAATAGCCAACCTTATTACCCGCTCTAACTCAGAGGCTTTTTTTTACAGTGAAAAATTTAAAGATGTAGCTGCCTATGTAAAGGAAAATGCAGGTTGTGTCAAATATTATGTTTGCATGGACAAACTGGATGATGAAAGCCTGTATATCTATGATTTGATTGATGATGGTCAAAAATTAGTTGAAGCGGGACATAAAGAACACAGCAGATTACCAGTTGATGAAAATGCGATGTCAATGCTGATATTCACATCAGGTACGACAGGTATTCCAAAAGGAGTCATGCTCTGCCATAGGAATATCCTGACTGTCATGTATGGTTCTGAACCAGCTATGAACATCACTCAGGAGGACAGTGCATTATCTATCCTTCCTATTCACCATACCTATGAATGCACTTGCGGATTTTTATACATGTTTTTTAAAAGTGCTAAAATAACCTATTGCCGTGGGTTGAAATATATAGCAGAAGATATGAAAATCGCTAAACCTTCCATCGTCATGGTTGTTCCTCTGATACTGGAAAGCATCTATGCAAAAGTGATGAAGAAAGGTGGGACGAAAGTGAAGAACGCTTTAAAAGTAACAAGTTTTTTAAAAGCGATTGGAATTGATGTCAGGAGAAAAGTATTCCATGATGTCCATGAAACATTCGGAGGCAGACTGAAAACACTGGTATCAGGTGCATCTGCTCTTGATCCGAAAATTGCAAAAGCGTTTGACACCATGGGATTTGATATGGTACAGGGTTATGGTCTGACAGAATGTGCTCCTCTGGTGACAGTCAATCATGTCGGGTATAATAAGCTGAGTTCCATTGGACTTCCTATTCCGGGAGTTGAAGTTAAAATTGACAGTCCTGACAGCGACGGTATCGGTGAAATCATCACAAAAGGAGACAATGTGATGTTAGGATACTATAATAATGAGAAAGCTACAAATGAAATCATCAGAGACGGGTGGCTGTTTACAGGAGACTATGGAAGAATTGACAAGGATGGATTCTGCTATATCACTGGAAGAAAGAAAAATATCATCGTGACGAAAAACGGAAAAAACATTTATCCTGAAGAAATCGAGGCTGTTATCAATAACAGCAAATATATTTTAGAAAGCATTGTCACGACAAAAGATATTGATATTCTGGCGGATACTAATATTGTAGCATTTATTGTTCCTGACATGAGTAATATTGAAGAAGGAACCAGTGCAGAAGACATCAAGACCCTAATCAGAGATGAGATTAAGGAAATGAATAAAAATTTCCCGATTTCCAAGAAAATCAGGGATATAGCAATTTTTGATGAACCTTTTGAAAAGACATCAACCAAGAAAATAAAAAGGAGTTCTGTCACTGACATCAACTATATCGGCATTGTATAATCTGATATACTATAGTTATGATAAGTGAAATACCTGCAAAGACAATCATCACAAAACAAAAACATCCCGAGTACTGGTTCGGCAATGATTTTAATATGAACCTGTATAAGGGATGTCTTCATGGGTGCATCTACTGTGATTCGCGAAGTCTCTGTTATCAGATTGAGAATTTTGATCAGGTACGAATTAAAAAAGATGCCATCAGTATCATAGAATCTCAACTTAAGACAATCAGGCAAAAAGGAGTAGTGGGAACGGGTTCCATGTCTGATCCGTATAATCCCTTCGAGAAAAATCTAGGTTTAACCAGACAAGCATTGGTATTGCTGCATAAATATGGCTTTGGAACAGGGATTGCGACAAAGAGTCACCTTGTGACAAGGGATATTGACATTTTAAGTGATATTCAGGAAAAATCTCCAGTTATAGTCTGTGTAACTGTTACTTCAAGTGATAATCAAATCAGTAAACTTATTGAACCGAATGTTTCTCTTTCATCGGAAAGACTAGATGCTATCAGACAGTTATCCGAAAAAGGTGTTTTCTGCGGGTTGCTGATGATGCCGCTTTTACCAATGATTACAGGCTCAATGGAAAATGTCATCAAGATTGTAGATATGGCAAAAAAGAGTGGAGCTGATTTCATATATCCTTCCTTTGGATTTACAATGAGAGAAGGTAACCGGGAATATCTTTACGCCATGCTTGACCGTCATTTTCCAGGATATAAAGAAAAGTACATTGAACTTTACGGGAATAACTATCAGTGTAAGATTCCTGATCATCATAAAATAAGACTGAAATTTGAAGAACTCTGCAGAAATAATGGCATATTATATCAGATGCATGACATCATTTCGCGTTCCAAAGAGAGGGTGAAACAGAAACAGCTCAGTTTTTTCCAGGTTGATTAACCTTAACAAATATGATAAAATTCATGTAAATTAAATATGCAATGATGCAAAGACTGCATTCCTGACGAAGGGAAGTAGTCTTTTTTTGCATTGAAGGAGGAAAGATGTCAGATTATATTTTAAATTCAATGTGGGTACTCATTGCCAGTGTACTGGTGTTTTTAATGCATGCCGGATTTTCCATGGTTGAGGTGGGGTTTACTCAATCAAAGAATGCGGTTAACATCATTATGAAAAACTTTGTTACAGTGGCCATTGGAGTAACAATCTATTTTGCAATCGGGTTTGCATTTATGTATGGAAAAGATGCGGGTGGAATCATCGGGACCAATCTGTTTTTTCTGGTTAACAAACCGGAGAGCATGGGTGGAGTCATGTTTGAATCCTATTTCTTTTTCCAGGCAATTTTTGCTGCTACCTGCGTTACCATCGTATCAGGAGCAGTTGCTGAAAGAACAAAATTCAATGCTTATGTCATATTCTGTGTGCTTGCAGTCATTGTGATATATCCTGTGATAGGACATTGGATATGGGGTGGTGGCTTTTTACAGAAATTCGGATTTACTGATTTTGCCGGAGGAACTGCAGTTCATGCTGTCGGTGGATTCTGTGCTCTGGTAGGAGCAAAACTGGTAGGACCTAGAAAAGGGAAATATAGAAACAACAAAGCGACTGCTATCCCGGGGCATAATATTCCGCTTGCGGCACTTGGGGTACTGATTCTATGGTTCGGATGGTTTGGTTTTAATCCTGGAAGCACATTGGATATCACATCACCATCAACTTTGCATGCTGCAATCACCACATTGCTGAGCGGATCCATTGCGACCATAGCGGCACTGGTGTTCAGTAAAATAAAGTATGGTAAACCAGATGCCGGATTGACTTTAAACGGAGCATTAGCCGGACTGGTTGGTATTACAGCGGGTGCTTCGATGGTGGACTATACCGGTGCGCTTATTATCGGTACAATATGCGGTGTTATGATGGTGCTCTCGGTAGAATTTATTGACCAGAAACTGAAAATCGATGATCCTGTCGGTGCCATTTCCGTACATGGGTTATGCGGAGCTTTAGGAACAATTTTCGTTGGTTTGTTTTCAGTGACAGAAGGTCTTTTCTATGGTGGAGGAATCAGCCTTTTGGGGAAACAGATTGTTGGGGTTGCTATCTGTGCAGCGGTAGCCATGACCATTTCATTTGTAATATTCTATACGATTAAAAAGACAATCGGCTTAAGAATTGACAAAGAAATGGAAGATGATGGAATAGATAAAATTGAGCATGGTATTTCTGCTTATATTTCATTATAATAAACATAGACTGATGTTGAAGGAGGATTAAGAGATGAGTAAAATGACAAAAATAGATATCATTACCAGACCGGAAAAATTTGAAGCATTAAAACAGGCTTTAAATGAAATCGGTGTAACAGGGATGACTGTTTATCAGGTGCTAGGATGCGGCATACAGAAAGGTAAGACAGAGTTTTATAGAGGAGCTCCTCTTGAAATAAATCTATTACCTAAAATCAAACTGGAAACTGTCGTTTGTGAAGTTCCTGTGTCTGAGGTAATCAGAGTAGCCAAGGAAGTGCTGTATACCGGTGAAATCGGTGACGGGAAGATATTTGTTTACGATGTGGAAAATGTCATTAAAATCAGAACTGGTGAAGAAGGTGTCAGAGCTTTATAAAATTAAGTGGGGAAGGGCAGATTTCTATTTAATTCTATAAATTTCCGAAATAAGATAGTCTTATGCTTCAAGCAGTCATTTTTTGTAATCAGCAGCACAATATTTAGGTAAGAGGAGTATGATATGTTAATAAGCGATGAAAAGAAATATTTAAGAGAGCTGGCAAAGAAACAAGCGGAATATGCAGCTCTTCCTATTATGAAACAAAGAGAAAAAGCATGGTATGCACATAACAGTTTATTGGGTGAAAAACCTATGGTTATCATGGAAATGACTTCCTTCCAAAATGATTTAATGCCTCCTTTACTTTGCGAAGACCCTTTTTTAAGAGAGATGGAACACCAGCTTCAACTTAATATTATCAATTATGAGAAAGTAAATGATGACAAAGTAATGCCTGACTTTATTAATGTCAGACATAAGATAAACATGAAAGAACTGAACTTTGACCGACATATTCATCATGCCAAAGACCGTGAAGGAAGAAATATCGGTTATGCAGCTGAACACCCGATCAGTGACCTTGAACAAGATTTTCACAAAATTCAGAAGTCGGTTTACAGCTATGATAAAAAAACCACTGATGAGAACCTTGACTTAGCCATGGATTTGTTTGGAGATATACTTAAAGTCAATCTATATAATGATACATTGCGATGGTTTATTTCATTGACTGCCAGAGCAGTTAACATCATGGGTCTTGAAAGACTGATGTACTCCATGTATGATTATCCGGAAAAAACTCATGAGATGTTTCAATTCATAACTGATGATTCTATTGAATATATCAGATGGCAGGAAGCTAACAATCTGCTGACACTTGATAACGGAAATCATCTGGCAGGAGCCGGCAGTTTTGGCTTTACTAATGAACTCCCGACTGAGGAATGCAAAAGGACCGGCAGAATCAAAACAGAGGATTTATGGATCAACATGAATTCACAGGAGAGTGTCGGTATTTCGCCTTCCATGTTTAAAGAATTTGTTTATCCTAATTATGAACGAATTGCTAAGATGTTCGGACTGGGTTATTACGGATGCTGTGAACCCGTTCATGAAGTGTGGAAAGGCTGCCTTGAAAATCTTCCGCATTTAAGAAAAGTGTCTATTTCACCATGGTGTGATGAAAACTTCATGGGACAAGCGTTAAAAGGAAGCAAAATTATCTATTCAAGAAAACCAAGTCCCAATTATATCGGGGTAGGAAAATTTGATGAACCTGCTTTTCGGGATCACATTGCTAAAACACTGCATGCAGCGAAAGGCTGTGAAGCGGAGATCATTTTCAGAGATATCTATACCATAACCGGGGAAGCAGATAAACCGAAGAAAGCAGTTTCAATAGTGAGAGAACTGATTGAAGAACTCTGGTAAAACATAATATAATCAATTGAATTTATTACATGCCATCTGGAAACAGATGGCATTTTGTTATGAAAAAATATTCATACAAATTAGTAATAATATAAAATAATGTTTGACAAACATAATTTTGTGATGTAGTATAAGTATGAAAGGATGTGATGAAGATAAGAACAACACTTAACATATCCGATGACGTCATTAAAGAAGCTGAGATTGCGTATAATACTAAGAACAGATCAAAAGCGGTTGAAATGGCATTGAGAGATGCTATTAGATATAAAAAAATACAAATGATGAAAAGTCTGAAAGGCAATATAAGGTTTGATGAAGATGCTTTGAATGGCTTAAGGAGCAAAGACAGATATGAGTAGGAAGATTTTAGTTGACACCTCGGTATGGGTTGACTACTTTAAGGATGATCCCTCCACCACTGTTTTTATAGAAAATAATCTTTTTACAAAAGAAATTTACATCACGGGCCCTATAATAACTGAGTTATTGGCAGGCTCCCAAGGAACAAAAGAAAAAGAACGGCTCCAATATAGTTTAGGAGCCGTTACTACACTCAATGTAAATTTAGAAGATTGGATATTAGCCGGGAAAATCATGGCTGAAATGAAAGCAAAGGGACTGTCCGTCAATAAAACAGATGCACTCATTGCATCAATTGCGATAAACAACAATTGTGAAGTGCTGAGCTTCAGCAAAAGTTTACCTTTGATTGAAAATGTAAAACAAACTCAGATAGCTTAAATGCCAGAGTTTCATATCCCCCTTAAAAATCACCAATGATATATTGGTGATTTTTGTTGAATGTCAAAAGCATATAACATATAATGATACTACTTAAAAACTTAGGAGTAACATGGAAAATTTCATTGAAAGTCTAAACGAAAATCAAAAAAAAGCAGTTTTAGTAGAAGATGGCCCTGTTCTTGTTTTAGCTGGAGCCGGGAGTGGAAAAACACGGGTGCTGACGAGTAGGATTGCTTATCTTGTCAAAGAAAAAAATGTATATCCTTCAAGTATACTGGCAATCACTTTTACTAACAAAGCCGCTAAGGAGATGAGGACAAGAGTTGAAAGCCTGCTTGATAACAGGATGTATTTCAACTGGATTGGCACTTTTCATGCCATGTGTGTTAAAATGCTCAGAATGTTCTGCGATGTGGCGTTACAATATGATAAGAACTTTGTCATTTATGATACTGATGACCAGAAAATCCTGATGAAAGACTGTCTGTCAGAACTGAATTTAACAGATAAGACATATCCTGCCAGAATGGTTATCAATATCATAAGCAATGCTAAAAACGAACTGATTTCTCCGAAAGAGTTTGAAGAAAAGAATAAAGGTGATTTTCATATGAAGAAAATCGCAGAAATTTACACCATATACCAAAAAAGACTACTTGCCAATAATGCGATGGATTTTGATGACCTTATTTTTAATACTGTGAAAATGCTTGAGCAGAATGAAGAGGTCAGAAGTTATTTTCAGAATCAGTTCAGATATGTATTGATAGATGAATATCAGGATACCAATACTTCTCAATACAGACTGGCTGAAATTCTCGCCAGGAAGTATAACAATATTTTTGTAGTCGGTGATGATGATCAGGCGATTTACGGATGGCGCGGTGCCAATATCCAGAATATATTAAATTTTGAACATGATTTTAAAGGGTGCAAAACAATTAAGCTCGAGAGAAATTACAGATCAACCTCAATGATTTTAGATGCTGCCAATGCAGTCATTAAAAACAACACCGGCAGAAAAGGAAAAGAACTTTGGACAGAGAAAAAAAGTGGAGATAAAATAAAATTTTACAAAGCATACAACGGTGCAAATGAAGCATTGTATGTATCAGTTCAGATTGAAAAACTGCATGAAGAAGGGTATGCTTACAATGACATGGCGGTACTATACCGGACGAATGCGCAATCAAGAGATATTGAACTTGCCTTGACTAAGAAGAACATTCCGTACAGGGTGTTCGGCAGCTTAAGTTTCTATTCTAGAAAAGAAGTCAAGGATGTGCTTGCATATCTGAAACTCATATTAAACAGCAAAGATGATATTCAATTCAAGAGAGTCATCAATGAACCGAAACGAGGAATTGGAAAAACAACATTGAGTAAGCTGGAAGAGATTTCAATAAGTGAAAACATTTCAATCTTTGAAGCGGCAAAGTTTTCAGGCAGTTATCATCAGCTTGGATCAGCCACACATAAACTGGAAGATTTTGTGAAGATGATTGAATTACTCCAGGTATTTGCATCTGAGAACACTCTTGAAAGCTTATATGACAAATTAATGGATGAAACTAAAATCATGGATAATTATACCATCGAAGGAACCATTGAAAGCAGAAGCAGAATAGAAAACATCAAGGAACTGAAAAGTGCGATTGTGCTGTTTGAAGAAGAATACAATGAAGAATTCGGGGTGTCACCTAAACTTGAAGATTTCATCGCTGTGTGTACACTGTCAACCGATCAGGATAAAAAGGAGAATCAGTCAGAAGTCACCATCATGACACTTCATGCAGCAAAGGGACTTGAGTTTCCGGTTGTATTCATCACAGGTATGGAAGAAGGGCTGTTCCCCGGTGCCATGTCATATGAGTCTCAGAGTAAACTAGAAGAAGAAAGACGACTTTGCTATGTAGGTATTACAAGAGCAAAAGACCTGCTTTATCTGCTGAATGCACAAGAGCGGACAATCTATGGCAAAACACAGAATTATCCTGATTCGCGTTTCTTAAAGGAAATCCCTGAGGCATATATCGATGGTGAAGTAAAGAGCGAGAAAAGCAGAAAAGTAATTTTTGAGTCATGGGGAAACACATCAGATATTTCGATTAAAAGAGGTGGAAAATCAATAGACTTTGCTGGATTCAATAAAGTAAATGAGGAAGTTATTGAGGCTTTGAAAGGTGACAGGGTGCTTCATAAAAAATTTGGAGAAGGGACTGTTTACTCAGTCACAGGAACAGGAGAAGACAAGGTCTTTGAAATAGATTTTGATATGGCTGGAAGGAAGAGGCTGATGGCGGCCTTTGCAAAACTTAAAAAGATATGACAGCATTCATAAGTGACAATCATGTTCACTCAACGTTTTCAGAAGACGGGAAACAGGACATGGAAACCATCGTTAAAAAAGCCATTGAAAAGAAAATGAAATATATTACTTTTACTGAGCATGTTGATTATAATCCGGCTGATGACGGGTATCTTTATTTTCAATATGAGAAGTATTCATTAGCGGTTGAAGCCATGCAAAAAAAGTATTGTGACAGCATAACTATTCTAAAAGGCATAGAGTTTGGTGAACCGCATCTTTATCACACTTTTTTCATGAAAGAAACAAAAAGAAATTATGACTTGATCATGGGCTCACTCCATTGGCATGGTGACAGGTTTTACGGCGGTAAGCAAATGGCTGCCCGGTTTAATGCAGATGACATTATGAAAATCTATTATGAAGATACAATGAATATGCTGGAGTATGGCGGGTTTGATGTTCTGGCACATCTTGATTTTCCGAAAAGATATTACAAGTTTGAAAATACTGTTTCTAAACGCATGGATGAGATACTTAAGACAATCATAAAAAAAGATATAATACTTGAGGTCAATACATCAGGTTTCAGAAAAGGATATATGAATCTTATACCGGATCAGAATGTTTTAATGCGTTACCATGAGCTTGGCGGACGGAAGATATCATTAGGGTCAGATGCTCACCACGGAGATGAGCTGATGGCAGATTTCCACCTGACAGAAAATCTTGAATGTTTTGAACAAACTCTGTTTATCAACCGAAAGCGGATTGTGATTTAAAATATTTGATATTTTTAAAATTTCTGATAGAATATATCAATGGGGAAAGTAAGGTATGATATTTCTTGAAAATGAAAGTGAAACCTTGTCGTAATGTTATGATAATATTATGTTGAATTGTTTGCAGTCTGATGATTGCAGAATAAAGATAAATACAAAGGAAGAGGAATATGAGCACAGAAGTATATTTGATCAGACATGGAGAAACAGTCTGGAATAAGGAAAGAATTGTCCAGGGGCATTTAGACAGCAAATTATCTACCGCCGGGAAAAATCAGGCTAAGCTGGTAGGAGAAAAGCTGAAAGACTATGACTTTGATGTTATCTATTCATCTGATCTGGAACGAGCCATAGATACAGCTAATTATATTAATGAATACCATAATCAGGTGATTATCATCGATGAAATGCTCAGAGAAAGAAAACTTGGTATTTTAGAAGGCAAGGACTGGGAAACAATCAAGAATGATCATCCTGAAGCCGCTTCAATCTATCATTCTGATGATCTTGACAGTGAAATACCTGGCGGTGGTGAGAGCAAAGCTCAATTTGCTGAACGGGTCAGGGCATTCATGGATAAGATTGCAATCCAGGAAGAAGGAAATAAAGTGCTTGTGATTACCCACGGATGGCTTATTAATTTCTGGATAAAGTTATCTTTGAACATCCCGCTTGATGATAAAAACAGACTGATGTATGTGGAAAACGGTTCAATCAACAAGTTTTTATACAGAGATGGTGAATGGTATCTTGAGAAGTTTAACGCTTGAGAAATTTATTCTGCGATTCGATTTTAGATTCCCAGTCAATAAGACTTTCAGGCATAAATTCATAAACAAGATATTCAGGAGATAGTCTGTCGACTATCTCTTTTATTTGCTCGTGCAAAAAAGGAGCATGAGTATCAATCTGGCTTATATGATCATATACATCAATCAGTTTCTTAATAAAATCAGAGGTCTGAATGGAGACTTCAGATTTATTAAGATGATTTTCTCTTATATAACCAGAAAAACACGACTTATTCAAATGAATTCCTTTAATATATCTTTTAAGATCTCCCAGATTATCAAGAATCTTTTTTATATAGTCAATCGCTTCGGCATAAGTTTCTATGGCTGGATTGGTAATCAGGAGATGACTGATATCCAGCATGAATCCTTTATTTTCATAATCAATACTTTCGATGAAATGCTTTGTCAGATCATAATCCAGAAAATTCAAACCAGATGACCATAGGTTTTCAAAAAGAAGCAAAGGCCCCGATCCTTTAAAAACCTTATTGACAAGTGCCGCTGTTTCGTCTAATACCTGTCTGTCGCTGTAGTGAAATTGTCGCGAGTAGGTTTCTTCAATTGAAATCTGAGAGACATGAAACACCATATACTCACATCCGAGAATTTTTGCAGCTTCAAATTCCTCTGTATATTTTCTTATGAACCCTTCTGAAGAATTAAATCCATAATAATTTACAACATTTTGAGAATTGATGAACTCTTTATATAACCTGTCCAAATCATTCAGCCATAAATCAAGCCACATAGGCCAGTATATCAGATGAAGGCCTATGACAGTATCAGATGGAATATCTTCCAGTGGCCCTTCATTGTAAAGAATTGCTTCAACTCCGTCAATTCTGTGAGAGGCCAGGAACTGAGACAGCTTTGAATAGTCACCTGAAAACCAGTCCTGTAACGCGTTTCCTTTGATAGCGAGATTAATCAGTGTCAGCATTTTTCCTCCAATTCATTTATAGAGCATTATACCACATAATTGCCCTAAAAAATAATCAATGATATAATAGTTATCAAAGGGATAATCCAAGGTCAATCAATTAAATAAAAGCAACCAGAAGTTGACACCAGGATTCAGGATGTTGTGAAAACATATGATTTGAAGGTGATTTGTTGAAACAAAGAAAAGTGAATGTCAATAATGATATAAAGTTTCCATTCCTGATAATGTTTCTCGTAATGATATTCTGTATTTTGTTGGGGGTTTTTTATTATCAGCTGAAATCAAAGGACATCATCAATGAAAAGTATGAATTGATTGGAGCAATCGGGAAGATAAAAGGGGAAGAAATAGAAAACTGGAGAGAAGAAAGAATCAGTGATTTATCCATCCTGGCAGAAAGCACATTCCTGATTCATAACTTGACCATGCTGATGGAGAACCCTGATGATGAGCAGGTGCTGAACAAATTAACAGAACTGATGGTTAAGCAGAAAAAAAACAAGTATATCAATGAAATGATTTATGTCAGCCATGACAGAGCACTGATGCTTTCAACTGACAAATCAATTTCTTCACTTAATACAGAAACACTTAGAGTATTGAAAAGCACTTCAGAAACTGGTAATCCGGTAATATCAGAGTTATATAATGATGAAAACAATCAAATATTTATTGATATTGTTACTTCTGTCAGAGGAATGAATAATGAAGAACTAGGTTATCTGATAATTCATTCAAAAGCCGAAGATTACCTTTACCCTTTAATTCAATCATGGCCATTACCAAGTGATACAGCTGAAACCATTTTATTCAAGGTAGTTGACAGTCAGATACTTTTTCTGAACACATTGAGGTTCATCAATAACCCCCCGCTTACTTATTATATTCCATTTGAAGAAAAACTTGTTGCTGCGGTTCAGGCTGCCAATGGAAAAGAAGGAGTTATTCTTGGTTATGATTACAGAGGAGAAAGAGTCATTGCTGATGCAAGAAAAATTAAAGACTCGAAATGGTACATTCTTGCAAAGATGGATTACAAAGAGATGTTCAGAGACCTTAGAATGCAGGCATTCAATATTTCTGTCATGGTGGTGGTACTGCTTGCATTTTCATTGCTGTCTCTCATTTTTGCATATAACAAAAAGCATAGCAGTGTCATGAAGAAACTATATTTGGCGGAAAAAGAAAACAGTGAAACCGCAAAAGTATTTAAGACTGTTATCAACAGCCTTCCTCAGAGAATTTTCTGGAAAGACAGTGAATTCAAGTATCTTGGGGGAAACAAAGCGTTTGCAAAAGATACCGGAGTCAACCGGATAGAAGAACTCGTTGGCAAAAGCGATTATGATTTAATCTGGGAAGAATTGGCGGATCAGTACAGGGCGGCTGATATCAAAATATTGACAGAAAAGAAAAATATTCTCGGTATAGAGGAGCAGATTAAAAATGCTGATAATATTACTTACTGGGCAAAAACAGATAAAATTCCATTAACTGATGAGAACGGTGAAGTCACAGGCATTCTGGGAATCTACGAGGATATCACGCAAGCTAAACAGCTTCAGGAAAAACTAAGAAGCAGTGAGCAGTTCCTGAAAAATGTCATGGCAAATCTGGATGCAGTTGTATTCGCTTTTGATAAAAACGGAGTGTTTACTTTTTCAGATGGGAAAGGCTTATCTAAAATAGGGCTGGAACCGGGTCAGGTTGTAGGCCAATCGGTCTTTGATATTTACAAAGATTTTGAGGTAATCACTGCAGCCTGCCAAAAATGCCTGTCTGGTGAAGATGTCATGACGAATGATCTGAATGTGAATGGTGTCTATTTCAGCAGTTTCTATCAGCCTGTCATCAATACGAAAGGTGAAATTGAAGGAGCAGTAGGTTTGTCTGTTGATGTCAGTGAACGTATAAAAGCGGAAAAAATAATTGAAAATACACTTGACGAACTGAAACGGTCAAACAGGGAACTTGAACAGTTCGCATATGTGGCTTCACATGACTTACAGGAGCCACTTAGAATGGTTTCCAGTTACGCTCAGCTATTGGGAGAAAGATATTCAGGAAAGCTGGATGAAAAAGCAGATAAATATATTTTCTATGCTGTTGACGGAGCAAAAAGAATGCAGGGACTTATTAATGATCTTCTCAGTTATTCTAGAATCAATACAAGAGGTAGAAAAGTTGAAAAAGTCAATTTGAATCATACTATCAGTCAAGTGCAGTATAGCCTGTCTCTTCAGATCGAGAATTGTCATGCCAATTTGATATATGATACTCTTCCTGTCATTCACGCTGATTCCACTCAGATGTTTCAACTGTTTCAGAACCTGATAGGGAATGCGATTAAATTCAGGAGCAATGACATACTGCAAATTGAAATCGGATATAGTGAAACGCAGGATGAGTGGCAGTTCTTTGTTAAAGATAATGGAATTGGAATTGATATGACATATGTGGATCAGCTGTTCAAGATTTTCCAGCGTTTGCATACCAGAAGTGAATATGAAGGATCAGGAATCGGACTTGCCATATGTAAGAGAATCATAGAAAGCCATGGAGGGAAAATCTGGGTTGAGTCTGAATTGGGAAAGGGCTCCACTTTTTATTTTACAATTTCAAAAAAACTGGAGGTAATCAAATGAAAGAAACATTGAAACATGTAGATATTCTGTTAATAGAAGACAACCCCGGTGATGTGGAACTGGCTAGAGAAGCGCTGAACAGCAGTAAAATCAGAAATACGCTGAATGTGGTCAATGATGGAGTTCAGGCAATGGATTACCTGAATAACACGGGAGACTACATAAATGTGAAAAGACCAGATTTAATTCTTCTCGATTTAAATTTACCGAGAATTGACGGACGGGAAGTGCTGAAAAGAATTAAATCAAGTAATCATCTGCAAACTATTCCCGTTGTGATTCTGACGACATCTAGTGCAGAAGCTGATATATTGAAAAGCTACAGCCTGCATGCCAATTGCTACATTACAAAACCACTTGACTTTCACCAGTTTATGAAAGTTGTTAAAAGCATCGAAAATTTCTGGATGAGCATTGTTGTGGTGCTGCCGCCGAAGGAGGATTGATTAAATGAATGTAAAAATGCTGATTGTTGAAGACAATCAAGGAGATGCGGATTACATAAAAGAGATTCTTGAGAATCAGAGTGAAATTAATATTCATATTCATTTAGTGTCCAGACTGCAGCATGCAATTGATTTTCTTGAAAAGGAAAATGCGGATATTATCTTACTTGATCTTGGACTTCCGGACAGTCGCGGTATTAACACTCTGATTTCACTTAAGGAGTTCGCGGTAAACATTCCAATCATTGTACTGACGGGAAATGATGACCAGAAGCTGGGACTTCAGTCCATTTCAAACGGAGCACAGGATTATCTTGTGAAAAACCAGATTTCAATCTTCACATTAATCAGGGTGGTGAAATATACGATTGAGCGTCAGCAGAACATAGAGAAACTTATCATGTCACAAAGCAATATGAAACTGCTTCTGGACAACTCATCTGATGCTATTTATATCATAGACAGAGAATACAGGTATATCACGATAAACCAGGCAGGATTACGGATGATCGGCAAGAGAATGAAAGAGGTAGTGAACAAGAAAGTAACGGATGTTTTCAAGGGAATTGAAAAAACAGAATTCTTCATGGCATATAAACGAGTCATGGAAAACAGAAATCCTGAAATTTATGTCGGGCAATTTATTATTGACAATGCAAAAAACTGGTATGAAGTAAGAATAGATCCCTCATCTGAGGGAATATTATGCTTTGCCAGAAATATAAATGCCAGGAAAAATGAGGAACAGGAAATGGCAGGAACTATGGAGAATCTTAAAAGATCCATCAGAACGACCATTGATGTCTTGACTAAAGCAGTAGAACTTAAGGACCCATATACCGCAGGACACCAGAAAAGAGTAGCTATGATAGCAAGAGAGATTGCAATTGAGCTGGGACTTGACAGCGAACGGACAGAAGGAATATTTCTGGCAGGAAGCATACATGATATCGGGAAGATTTCCATACCCGCAGAGATTTTGAGTAAGCCGACCAAGCTCGATAAGAACGAAATGATGATGGTGAAACTGCATACCTCTTGTGGCTGTGACCTGTTAAAAGAGGTGGAGTCGGACTGGCATCTTTGTGAAATTGCATTGCAGCATCATGAAAGAATAAACGGATCCGGATATCCGAATGGCATTACCGGTGACAAAATGCTTCTGGAATCGAAAATTATTGCAGTAGCAGATGTCGTTGAAGCCATGTCTTCACATAGACCATATCGGACATCATTAGGAATAGAAGCGGCACTTCATGAAATCAATGAGCAAAAAGGGATTCTTTATGATGAGCAGGTTGTTGATGCCTGTAACCAAGTATTTGCGAAAAACAGAATAAAATTATAAAAGAGGATTGACTAATAATGGTAATATGATATAATAATCGTAACGATTACTAATAAGGGAAATTATGAACGAAAATAAATACAGAAATACAAAACAGAGAGAACAGATACTGAACATTTTGCTTAAGGATAAATCTCATCCCACAGCAAGTGACATTTATGATAAAATGAAAGTACAGTTTCCTGATCTCAGCTTAGGAACCGTTTACAGAAATTTGAATATATTAGTGGAACAGGGAAAGATTCAGAAACTTGATTTTGGTAGTACTTATGACCACTATGACGGGAATTGCTGTTATCATTCTCATTTTGTGTGTCGACAATGTAAAAAGGTATATGATCTTGGCTGTATTGAAGATGATATTGAAAAAGTTCAGCAAACAACGAATCATAAAATTGAAAGTTGTTTAAAAAAATATTATGGCGTTTGTGAAAACTGTTTATAATGAAAGAAGGGAGAATTTAAAAAATGAAAAAAGGTGATTTCTATTATTGTGAGATATGTCACAACTTAGTGAAAGTGATTGATGCTAATGCTGATGCACTGGTATGCTGCGGAGAACCAATGACACTGCTGGTAGCTCATACAGAGGACGCTGGAAAAGAAAAACACGTACCTGTTATAGTTCCTGAGGGGGATCAGACCAGAATCGTACTTGGGGATGTTCCGCATCCTATGACAGAAGCTCATTACATTGACTTCATTCAGGTGGAGACAAAGGATGGTAAAATCGGATGTCAATATGTCAAAGGACAGGAAAAAGCAGAAGCAGTATTTAATCTTAAAGCAGAAGACATTACTGAAGTCAAAGCGTATTGTAATCTTCATGGTTTATGGATTAAAAAGAATTAACATTGTAGGAGGTTAAAAATGTCGAATTTACAAGGAACAAAAACAGAGAAAAATCTGCATGACGCATTTGCAGGGGAGTCAATGGCCAGAAATAAATATACTTATTTTGCATCTGTTGCCAAAAAAGAAGGGTATGTACAGATTGCCAATTTCTTTGAAGAAACTGCTAATAATGAAAAAGAACATGCAAAATTATGGTTTAAGGCACTTGCCGGAATCGGTGACACCATGACTAACCTTAAAGCTGCAGCAGCAGGTGAGTATTATGAGTGGACAGACATGTATAAGAGAATGGCTGAAGAAGCAAGAGAAGAAGGCTTTCCGTTGATTGCCGCTCAATTTGAAGGGGTTCTTAATATTGAGAAAGAACATGAAGCCAGATACAATAAACTTCTGAAGAATATTGAAGATGAAACAGTTTTTACAAAACCAGAAAAAGAATACTGGATTTGCAGTAACTGTGGCCATATTCATTATGGCAAAAAAGCGCTGGAAGTTTGCCCGGTCTGTGCACATCCAAAGGCATATTTTGAACTGGTTTCCAGAAATTACTAATCATAAAAAAAAAGATTAACCGGGAAAATTTCCCGGTTTTTTTTATTTTGACTGTTGACATGCTATTATTATATTGATATTATATAATAACTTTATTAGTTTATCGCTTTAGCGAAGTAAAGCGACGGAGGATAAAATGCCAAAATGGAAACTATACAATCCTGAGGGAATGCAGGACATATTATTTGAAAGATGCTATCAGAAGAAGAATCTGGAAAACAGCATCAGAAGTCTGATGAGAAGCAACGGATATCGTGAGATTGAAACACCTGTCATAGAATTCTATGATGTTTTCTCCAATGATACTCAAATCATCAATCAGGAATCCATGTTTAAGTTTGTTGATGAAAAAGGCAGAATATTAGCACTTAGGCCTGATTTGACTATTCCTACTGCCAGAGTGGTCGGCACTAAACTGAAAGAGATGAATCTTCCTGTCAAAGTTTCATATATAGGAAACTGTTTTCAGTACAATGACTTTGGATTAGGTAAGCAAAGAGAATTTACTCAGGCTGGAATTGAAATATTTGCTATGAATAATCCTTTTTATGATGCTGAAGTCATTTCCATGGCCATTAAGACACTGCTTCTTTCAGGAGTAGAGGAGTTTACCATTGAATTAGGCCAGGTGGAATTTTTTAAAGGGCTGATGGAAGAAGCGAAGTTTAGTGATGACACCATTGAAACAATCAGGAAAATGATTGAAGCAAAAGACTATTTTGGGGTGGAAGAGCTGGTTAATGAAAGTAAAGTCAATGAAGCAATCAAAGAACAGATTCTCAGCCTTCCCAATTATTGCGGAGATAAAAATACATTACTTGAACTGAAAAACAAATCATTAAATCAACGCTCTGAAAGGGCAGTAGATAACTTGCTTGACATCCTTTCCATTCTTGAAAAATATGACATGACTCAATATATTTCGGTCGATCTGGGTATGGTCAAGAAATTGAATTATTATACAGGAATGATTTTCAAAGGACTGACCTATGGCATCGGATTTCCAATCTTAAGCGGAGGACGGTATGATCATCTTTGCGAAACCTATGGAAGACCATTAAGCGCGACCGGATTCTCACTTGGCATCGATGCACTGCTGACAGTTCTTCAGAGAAATGAAACAATGTCAGATAAAAGTTCTTTTGATACTGTAGTGATGTTCAGTGAGCAGGGAAGAGATATGGGAATTCTCATTGCACACCAACTAAGAGAACAGGGGCTAAAAGTAGACCTGATATACTCTGAATTCAATCTGCAGTATGCCGTTGAGAGAAATATTCCCGGTATCATTTATATTATCGATAATGAGAATATTGAAATTACAAACATAGAAGATGCGACTACAGTGAAAACGACAGTGACACAGCTGATGGGAGATACAAAATGAAATATTTGACAATTGCGCTTCCTAAGGGAAGGCTTGCAGAATTAACACTGCAGATGCTTGAAAGATCCGGAATAAGGTGTGAAAGTGCTGATCTTCAATCAAGAAAACTGATTATCAACGATGACGAGAATATGATCAAATTCTTCATGGCAAAACCGTCAGATGTGCCTACTTATGTGGAATATGGTGCTGCTGATTTAGGGGTAGTGGGAAAAGATACACTACTGGAAGAAAAAAGGGAGTTGTATGAAGTGCTGAATCTCGGATTTGGTAAATGCAGAATGTGTGTTGCCGGTCCTAAGGAACTAGAAGGCAGACTTGATGAGATTGTCAATAAAAGAGTGGCTACAAAATACCCTAACATTGCAAGGGACTATTTCGAAATTGTCAAGAAAGAAAGCATAGAAGTCATTAAATTGAACGGATCGGTTGAGCTCGCACCACTGGTTGGTCTTTCAGAAATCATTGTTGATGTAGTGGAAAGCGGAAGGACTCTGAAAGAAAACGGGTTGGTGGTACTGGAAGAAATAGCTGATATAAGTGCCAGACTGATTGTGAATAAAGTCAGCATGAAAATAAAGAATGACAGAATCAAAATGATTATTGATAACTTGAAGAAGGAAATTAAATATGATTGAAATCACAGATGATTATCAGAGAGTAGTTGATAAAATTGCTTTGAGGCAGCAACTGGATGACTGCATTGTCATTGATGCGGTTACTGCCATCATGAACGATGTCAGAAAAAATAAAGACCAGGCATTGAAAAAACTGACAAAGCAATTTGACAATACCGTAATAGAAGCGATTGAGATAACAGAGGAGCAAATCAGGAAAGCCTATGATGACATTGATGAGCAATTCCTTGGAATCATCAGAAAATCCATTATGAATGTAAAAGAATACCATGAGAAACAGGTTTTTGAATCGTGGTCATGGCAAAAGGAAAAGGGAATCACCTTGGGTCAGAAAGTCACGCCACTTGAAAAAGTGGGGATTTATGTTCCCGGAGGAACAGCACCGCTGGTATCATCAGTCATTATGAATGCTGTTCCGGCAAAAGTGGCTGGAGTAAAAAGTGTCATCATGTGTACTCCGCCACCCATAGACAGCGGAAGAATTGTGGCTGCCGTAGAATCCGGTGTAGATGCCATTTATCAAGTCGGCGGTGCACAGGCCATATTTGCCATGGCGTTTGGTACTGAGACAATCAGTAAAGTTGATAAGATTACCGGACCTGGGAACATCTATGTCGCCAATGCAAAAAAAATGGTGTACGGATTCTGCAATATTGACATGATAGCAGGGCCAAGTGAAATCATGATCATCGCTGATGAAAAAAGCAATGTTCAATATATTGCTGCGGATTTGCTGTCACAGGCAGAACATGATGAACGGGCTGCAGTGATTCTTGCTACTACTGATGATCAAATCGCAAAAAAAGTGAATGATGAGTTAATCAGGCAAACAAAAAATTTGAAAAGAAAAGCCGTCATCAAAAAAAGCATCAATGATTATGGCATTATCTATGTGAACAGTAATATGGAAGAACTGGTCATGCTGGCTAATGAGATAGCACCTGAGCATCTTGAACTGCTGACAGAGAATAACGATACAATTTCACAAAAAATTAGAAACGCAGGAGCCATTTTCATGGGAGAGTATTCGCCTGAACCGCTTGGAGACTATTTTGCAGGACCTAACCACACACTTCCGACAGGTGGTACAGCCAGATTCTATTCACCGCTTGGCACTTATGACTTTATAAAACGCACCAGTTTGATTGAATATGACAGGAGCAGTTTGTTGAAGGTATATGAAGACATTGCGTCATTTGCAGATTTTGAACAGCTGGATGCTCATGCCAATGCAGTGAAAATAAGATTCGGAGAGTCAGAATGAACAGATATTTATGTGAAAAAGCCCAGAAACTGATCCCATATACTCCTGGGGAACAGCCTAAGGATAAGCGATATGTGAAATTGAATACCAACGAAAATCCCTATCCACCATCAGAAAAAGTACTTTCCGTGATGAAGCAATGCATTGATGGAGATTTGAAACTGTATCCAGATCCAGACAGCAGTGACTTACTGGAAAAGGCAGCAGAGTATTACCACGTGAAAAAGGAGAATGTATTTGCGGGGAACGGGTCAGATGAGATTCTTTCACTGGCTTTCATGGCGTTTTACCAGGAAAAGGAGGTACTGTTTCCAAAAATCAGTTACAGCTTTTACCCGGTTTACTGTAATTTATATAATGTAAAGAGCACACTGGTTCCAATGATTAATCTGAATGTTGACAGCAATAAGTTTTTTAACCGGAATAAGGGAATAGTCATTGCCAATCCTAATGCACCGACCGGAGAATATCTTTCACTTGATGTTATTGAAAAAATGGCAGAAACCAATGAAGGGCAGGTCGTATTAATCGATGAGGCATATATTGATTTTGGAGGAGAAAGTGCCATCCGCTTAATTGACAGGTATGAGAATCTGCTCATTGTTCAGACTTTTTCAAAGTCACGTTCTCTTGCAGGGTTGAGGCTTGGACTGGCTTTCGGATCAAAGAAATTGATTGAAGGGCTCAATACTGTCAAAAACTCATTCAATTCATATCCGATTGATCGAATAACGCAAAGAGCAGCATATGTTTCCTTTGAAGAAGAAGAATACTTCAAACAGGTTTGCCACCGAATCATGAAAACAAGAGAAGAGGTAACAGCTAAACTTGAGAGATTGGATTTTGTGGTTTTACCTTCAAAAGCAAATTTCATCTTTGCAGGTTGTTCTATAATCTCAGGTAAAGAGCTTTATACCGCTTTAAAAGAAAGAGGAGTATTGGTCAGATACTTTAATTTACCTGACATCAGTAATTATGTTAGAATAACCATAGGGACTGATGATGAAATGAATAAATTGGTCAATGCTATTGAAAATATCCTTGGATATTGATAGTATCATAAAATAAATGGAGGAGTAGCGAAAGTGAACAGACAAAGTAAAATCGATAGAAAAACAAGTGAAACTGTTGTAGAGATGACCTTGAACCTTGACGGCAAAGGGTTATATCAAATTGATACTGGTATCGGGTTTTTCAACCACATGCTGGAACTTTTTTCCAAACACTCACAGATTGACTTAACGGTTGCTGTGAAAGGTGATCTCGATGTTGACTGTCATCATTCCATTGAAGATACAGGAATAGTGCTCGGACAGGCGATTAAAAACGCACTGGGCGATAAAAAATCAATCAGACGATATGGGTCATTCTCAGTTCCGATGGATGAAACACTGGCAACTGTGAACATGGATTTGAGCATGAGACCTTACTTAGTATTTAACGTTGATTTTAAAAAAGAAAAAGCCGGGGACATGGATGTGGAAACTGTAGAAGAGTTTTTCATGGCAGTCTGTACCAATGCAGGAATCACTTTACATATCAATGTACCATACGGGAATAACAACCATCATATGATTGAGGCTGTTTTCAAAGCATTTGCGAGAGCACTGAGAGAAGCGGTGTCGATTGATGAGAAAATAGACGGAATACCATCAACAAAAGGAATTTTATAGGAGGAATATATGAGTTTAATAAGAAATACGGATTTTATGAACATAAAACCTCTCGTTCAAGGTAAAGTGAGAGATATTTTTGATTTAGGTGATCAGCTTATCATTGTAGTGACAGACAGAATCTCTGCATTCGACTGCGTTTTTCCAAATCTGATTCCTGAAAAAGGGAAAGTTCTTAATTCCATCGCTGCTTTCTGGTTTGACTATACTAAAGACATTGTCAGCAATCATGTCATCACGACTGATGTTTCAAAGTATCCTGCTCCATTTAATCAATACGGAGATCAGCTGCAGGGACGTTCCATGCTGGTGAAAAAAGTGGAGATCATTCCGGTAGAATGCATCGTGAGAGGCTATCTGGAAGGGTCCGGACTTAAAGACTATAAAAAGACAGGTGAAGTTTGCGGAATTAAATTACCAGAAGATCTGAAGCAGGCTGACAAACTTCCAAAACCTATTTTCACACCATCGACAAAAGCCGAGCAGGGTCATGACATGAATGTGACTTATGAGGAATTACTGACAATCATTGATACGGATTTAGCGGAAAAATTAAGAGATACCAGTCTGGCGTTATACAAAAAGGTCAGTGAATATGCTCTTGAGCGAGGATTGATTTTAGCAGATACCAAGTTCGAATTTGGTTTGCTTGACGGTCAGCTGGTAGTGGCGGATGAGATGTTCACTCCTGATTCATCAAGATTCTGGGATGCTCGTGAATATTGTCCGGGGCAAGCTCAGAAAAGTTTTGACAAACAGTTTTTACGTGAATATCTGGAGACTTTGACCTGGGATAAAAATCCTCCCGCACCGCTCTTACCTGAGGAAGTAGTTGAGAAAACATCTAAGAAGTATCTTGAAGCATATAAGATACTGACTGGAAAGGATTTAAACTAATTGATTGCAATCATTGATTATGGCATGGGTAATCTTGGCAGCGTGAAAAAAGCTTTTGATTTTTTATCAATTGAGAGCTTTGTCACATCAGATGGGAGAGACTTGAAAAAAGCGGATAAAATTGTTCTTCCGGGAGTAGGGGCTTTTGAAGATGCCATGAATAATCTTAGACAATATAAACTGACAGAACAGATTACTGATGAAATCAAGAATGGTAAACCTTTTCTTGGGATATGTCTTGGTCTGCAGCTTTTGTTTGATTATTCTGAAGAAGGTAATCATCCATCAGGATTATCTGTGCTAAAAGGAGCTGTCAAAAAGTTTGATGAATCCATTGCATTGAAAATTCCACATATGGGATGGAATAACATAGAAGCCAAGGAGATGAATTACTTATCTTCTTTCAATCAGCAGTATTTCTATTTTGTTCATTCCTTTTATGTAGAACCGGTAGAGAAAATGGCATGTGCTTATACTGTTTATGGGAACCAGTTTGTAAGTGCCATCGAAAAAGACAATATTCTGGCCTGCCAGTTCCATCCCGAAAAAAGCGGAGAAGCAGGATTGGGATTATTGAAGAAATGGGCTGAGAAATAATGATCATATATCCTGCAATAGATTTATTAAACAGAAAATGTGTCCGGCTAAGGAAAGGCAGTTATGAGGATGTGACTGTGTATTCGGATTACCCGGTCACTTTTGCAGAGAAATGGAAAGAACAGGGAGCAAAATATCTTCATCTGGTTGATTTAAACGGGGCAAGAAATGGTGATGCGATTAATCTTGATCTCATCAAGGAAATTACTTCACAAGTGAAAATTCCTGTTCAGACTGGTGGCGGTGTCAGAACCATCGAAAGAATCAATGAACTGCTGAACGCTGGTGTAACCAGAGTGATTATCGGGACTAAAGCAGTTAATGACCGTGCTTTCATCAAAAAAGCAGTAGAGAAATATGGAGAAAGAATTGTCATAGGAATTGATGCAAAAGATGGATTTGTGGCTATAGACGGATGGGAAAAGAAGAGCCAGTATGAAGCGGTTGAGTTTGCTTTGATGATGCAGAAAATCGGAGTTAAAACAATCATCTACACAGACATATCAAGAGATGGGATGATGACAGGACCAAATGTGGAAGCGATGAGCGAAATGGTTAGAAGCACAACGATGAATGTCATAGCATCAGGAGGGATCAGCATGAAAGAAGACCTTGACCGGCTGGCTTTAACTGGAGTAGAAGGTGTGATAATCGGAAAAGCACTATATGAGAATGCTATCAATCTTCAGGAGGTGGCCGGTGCATACTAAAAGAATTATTCCCTGTCTGGATGTCAAAAACGGCAGAGTCGTCAAAGGAATCAATTTCATTAATCTGATTGATGCAGGAGATCCGGTAGAAGTCGCAAAAATGTATGACAGCCAGAGAGCCGATGAGCTGGTCTTTTTAGATATCACTGCATCCAGCGATAAGCGGAATATCATGATCGAGGTTGTTAAGCAGGTAGCCAGCTGCATTTTCATCCCATTTACAGTAGGAGGAGGAATCAGGTCAGTTGATGATTTCAGGACACTGCTTCAGGCAGGTGCCGATAAAATTTCAATTAATTCCATCGCATATCATAATCCCGATCTCATTACAGAAGCATCAAATAAATTCGGAGCTCAATGTGTGGTTGTCGCTATTGATGCTAAGAAAAACAATAAAGGTGATTATGATGCCTATTTGAATGGCGGCAGAGTCAATACAGGGAAAAATGCTGTCAAATGGGCGATTGAGGCTGAAAAAAGAGGTGCAGGTGAGATACTGCTGACGAGCATGGATTGTGATGGAACAAAAAACGGATATGATTTAGAGCTGACAAGACAGATTTCTGAGAATGTCGGGATTCCTGTGATTGCATCAGGTGGGGCAGGAAGCAGAGAACATTTTTATGAAGCCCTTGTAAAAGGAAAGGCAGATGCTGTTCTGGCAGCTTCTCTCTTTCATTTTGGAGAGCTCAGTATCATAGAACTTAAAAAGTATCTTGATGGTAAAAATATCCCTGTTCGTTTTTAGGTAAATTATATAGTTTTATAAGATGCGTTTATACATATTTAACAAAGTTAAACATTAACATACTAAATAAATTGACAACCAAAGAGTGGTTTGCTATACTTTTTATAGTGATTTCAGGAGGCGAAAATTATGAAATATCAGACTTTATTTAAAATAGGAACAATAATTTCAGGAATAGCATTTTTCTGTATGACTATGACCATTTTTGTAGCCATTGTTTACACAAAAGATGATTTGACTTATGCCATTAATCCGGAGTTGATGCCACTTACATGGGGGATTCCAACATTAGTATTATATGCAATTGGATTACCTTTATTGTTTGTCGCTAATGGCAAGAAGAAAAAAGAAAGAGAAGAAATGCTTAGAATAGACTAGTTTTCAATGAAAAGTTGATTATATGCACTCACTTATGTGGGTGCATATTTTTTTTCTCATATTTTTAATTTTTATATTGAACTCATGCGATTTTAGTATTATAATGTTTTTAGCACTCAAATACATAGAGTGCTAATACATGAAAATTAAGGAGGATATCTTATGGTTATTAAACCTTTGGGAGACAGAGTTGTCATAAAAATGCTTGAAAGCGTTGAAACAACTAAAAGCGGAATTGTTTTACCAGGAACAGCAAAAGAAAAACCACAGGTGGCAGAAGTTATTGCAGTAGGCCCGGGTGGATCAGTTGACGGTAAAAAAGTAGTAATGGAATTGAAAGTCGGCGATCATGTTCTAATCAGTAAATATGCCGGAACAGAAATTAAAATTGATGGTGCAGAATATACCATTCTTAAACAGGATGATATTTTAGCTGTAGTAGAATAAATTAGGAGGAAAAAAATGGCAAAACAGATTTTATTTGGTCAAGAAGCCAGAGCAGCACTTGAAATAGGTGTCAATAAATTAGCTGATACTGTTAGAATTACTTTGGGACCAAAAGGAAGAAATGTTGTATTAGATAAAAAATTCGGTTCACCGTTAATTACAAATGATGGTGTTACAATTGCAAAAGAAATCGAACTGGAAGATGCTTTTGAAAACATGGGTGCTCAGCTGGTAAAAGAAGTTGCTACTAAAACAAATGATGTGGCAGGTGATGGAACAACCACAGCTACATTACTGGCACAGGCCATTGTCAGAGAAGGTCTTAAAAACCTGGCAGCAGGTGCTAATCCGATGATACTAAAAAAAGGAATTCAGAAAGCAGTGGATGCTGCTGTTGAAGGGATTGTTGAAATCAGCCAGGAAATGCAGGGTAAAGAAGATATTGCCAGAGTAGCTAGTATTTCTGCCAATGATGAATATATCGGAAGCTTGATTGCTGATGCAATGGAAAAAGTAGGTAAGGACGGAGTCATTACTGTGGAAGAATCCAAGACCATGAGCACAAAGCTTGAGGTTGTTGAAGGGATGCAGTTTGACAGAGGATATTTATCTGCTTACATGGTCACTGACACAGAAAAAATGGAAGCGGTCATGGATGATGCTTACATTTTAATCACTGACAAGAAAATCACCAGCATTCAGGAAATTTTACCTGTTCTTGAACAGATTGTTCAACAGGGTAAAAAACTGATTATCATTGCAGAAGATGTTGAAGGTGAAGCACTTGCCACATTGGTTGTCAATAAATTAAGAGGAACATTCAACTGCGTCGCAGTCAAAGCACCTGGATTTGGTGACAGAAGAAAAGCCATGCTTCAGGATATCGCTATTCTGACAGGAGGAACTGTGATTTCAGAAGAAGTCGGACTGGACCTGAAAGAAGCGACAATTGATATGCTCGGACATGCCAGACAGGTTATTGTTCAGAAAGAAAACACAATCATTGTTGACGGATATGGCGATGATAAGGAAATTAAAAACAGAATCAGTTCTATTAAAGCTCAGGTTGAAGAAACAACCTCTGACTTTGACAGAGAGAAACTCCAGGAAAGATTAGCTAAATTAGCCGGCGGAGTGGCTGTGATTGAAGTCGGTTCAGCAACAGAAATAGAAATGAAAGAAAAGAAATTAAGAATAGAAGATGCGTTGGCTGCTACAAGAGCAGCGGTTGAGGAAGGAATAGTTCCAGGTGGTGGAACAGCTTTCATCAATGTCATTGATAAAGTGAAGAAAATCGTCGGAAGTCTTGATAAGGATGAGAAGACAGGTGCGCAGATCATTGTCAAAGCACTTGAAGAACCTGTCAGACAGATTGCCATGAATGCCGGTCTTGAAGGATCTGTTATCGTAGAAAAAATCAAAGGAAGCAAAAAAGGAATCGGGTTTGATGTGTTGACTGAAAAATATGTTAATATGATTTCTGTAGGAATTGTTGACCCTGCAAAAGTTACAAGATCAGCACTTCAGAATGCAGCATCAATTGCAGCAATGGTTCTGACCACTGAAAGTCTTGTTTCTGATATTCCTGAAAAAGAAGCACCGATGCCAATGGGCGGCCAGGGCGGAATGCCGGGAATGATGTAATAAAAGCCAAATAAAGATAAAAGCTATCAGTAGTTTCGCTGATAGCTTTTTTTATGGTATAATTTCCTTAATAAAAGTTAGGCGGTGAAGCATGTATTCAGTGAATGTAACTAAGATAATTGAGAACTTTAAACTGGAAGTCATCTGTGACTGTACAATCATGGAAAGCAAAAATGTAGATATCATTGAAGTAAACAGACCTGGACTTCAGCTGGCTGGTTATTTAGGATACTTCTTTCCTCATCGAATTCAATTGCTGGGGAAAATGGAGATGTCTTATCTGGGGTCATTAAGCCCAAAAGAACGGTATGAAAGAATCGATAAGTGGATTGACAAGAACATGCCTTGCATCGTTATCTCCAGGAATCTTGACGTTTATGATGAACTGATGGACTTAGCTAAGATATATCAGGTTCCTCTGCTGAGAACTAATGAAATGACATCGCGTTTTTTAGCTGCACTGATCAGTTATCTGAATGTTGAAATTGCAGAACGCATCAGTATCCATGGAGAATTTCTGGAAGTTCATGGTGAAGGCATCCTCATTACAGGAGAAAGCGGTGTCGGGAAAAGCGAGACTGCGCTTGAACTCGTGAAAAGAGGACACAGATTAATTGCAGATGATGTCGTTGAAATAAGAAAAGTAAGTGAAAACACCTTGCTCGGAACCTCACCTGAAATCATCAGGCATTTCATAGAACTCAGAGGAATTGGTATTGTAGATGTGAAAAGCCTGTATGGTGTCGGCTCTGTCAAAAAGATTGACAGTATAAACATGGTAGTCAATCTTGAATTCTGGGATGAAAATAAAAAATATGACAGAATGGGCGTTGAACAGAACTTCAAGGACATTCTCGGAATAAAAATTCCTTACTATGTTATTCCGGTGAGACCGGGAAGGAATCTGGCCATCATTTTAGAAGTAGCTGCCATGAAATCCAGACAGATAAGCATGGGATATAATGCAGCGAAAGTGCTGAATGATAGAATTGAACAGAAGTTCAAAGGCGGGAAGTAAGTGAACAAAGACTACCTTGATCAATTGAATATGACAGTCGGCAGTGAAAAAATACTGCGGAATGAAAGCATGAAAAACCATACCAGTTTCAAAACAGGCGGGAATTGTGATTTGATGGTGCTGGCAGCCAATGAAGAAGACGTTAAAACTGTCCTGAGGCTGAGCAGACAGTTCAATGAACCGCTGTATGTTTTCGGAAACTGTTCGAATCTGATTGTGAGAGATAAGGGAATCAGAGGCACTGTGCTGAAAATTGCCAAAGGATTTGACGAGGTCACTGTGAGTGATAATCTCATCACTGCACAGTCTGGAGCGCTTCTTTCAAAAGTTGCTAAAGTGGCTCAGCAATTCGGATTGACAGGACTAGAGTTCGCTTCTGGAATACCTGGAACGGTAGGAGGCGGGGTTTCAATGAATGCCGGGGCATATGGCGGAGAAATAAAGGATTCACTGATCTATTCAAAATATATTGATCAAGATGGAATGGTTCATGAACTTGACAATCAGGGACATCAGTTTTCATACCGTAGAAGCTTCTTTTCTGATAAAAAAGATATCATTCTCTCAAGCTGCTTTTTACTTCAGAAAGGTGACAGGGATGAAATCCAGATGAAAATGAATGATTTCAATAATCAACGGAAAATGAAGCAGCCTCTTGGATTTCCGAGTGCAGGCAGTGTTTTTAAAAGACCCCTGGGATATTATACTGGACAGTTGATAGAGCAGTCTAATCTTAAAGGTTTCAACATCAACGGAGCAGTCATATCCAGTCTTCATGCCGGGTTTATCATTAATGAAAAGGATGCTTCAAGTCAGGATATCATTGACCTGATCGCCCATATTCAGGAAACAGTGTATAATAAATATAAGGTGACATTGGAGACTGAAGTTAAAATTGTAGGAGAAGAATAATCATGAATATGCATATCATTACCGGAATGTCAGGAGCCGGAAAAAGTTTAATAATGAAAGCGATTGAGGATCTCGGATTTTATTGCATCGATAATATGCCTCCCACTCTTATTCCGGAATTTGCAAAAATGTATGAAAAAACAGACATGGTCAGTGAAGTTGCCATCGTAGTGGATATAAGAGGCGGAGAATTCCTGGATGATTTTTTCCCGGCATTAGTTAAACTTGAATACCAGAAAGTTAATTTCGATATTCTTTTTCTGGAAGCCAATGATAAGAACCTTGTAAAACGATATAAAGAAACCAGAAGAAGCCACCCGCTCTCTACTGATGCAATCGGTCTTCAAGAAGCCATAAGATTAGAGAGGGAGAGACTTGAACCTATTAAAAATAAAGCCAATTACATCATAGATTCGTCTGATATGCTTCCCAATCAGTTAAGAGATGAATTGAAATCACTTTTCATGTCTGAAGATGAGCATGAAAAACTGATGATCAATGTCATTTCTTTCGGTTTTAAATATGGTGCTCCTTTAGATTGCGATCTTGTTTTTGATGTACGTTTTATCCCGAATCCATATTACAACACTTCCATGAGAAAACTGACTGGAAAGAGTGAGGTAGTCAAGAGTTTTGTCTTGAAACAGTCACAGACTCAGTCTTTTCTCGATAAGCTGGAAGATATGATTGAATTTCTGATTCCTAATTACATCAACGAAGGAAAAACACAATTAGTGATAGGAATAGGATGCACCGGAGGACGACACCGCTCGGTGACAATCGCTGATAAACTGGCTGACATTTTAAAAGAGAATGGACATCGTATCATTGTGAAACACAGAGATATTGATAACGATAGTAAAAAATAGAAAGTACAGACATGTCTTTTTCATCACAGGTTAAAAATGAAATAAGCAGAATTGAATTACAGGATAACGGTTGCGTGTTATGTGAAATTTCTTCAGTTTTAAGAATGGGAGGTCATTTTGAGATTCAGGAAAACGGATATATAAGCAGCAGGATATCAACAGAAAATGCCGCCTTTGCCAGAAGAGTAATCAAGAACATTGTTCACAATTTCAATTTACATCCTGGATTGATTGTCAGTAAAGGGAAAAAACTGAAAGCACATACCCTTTATTCGCTTGAGATGATAGGAACTCATGCCACATCAGTATTATTGGGAGATGCAGGATTGCTGAGACTTGATAAAAACAGGACAGGTGTTTTTAATCCTCCGGAAGAGATCATGGGACAGGAGTGCTGCCTGAAATCATACATAAGAGGTGCATTTATGGTAACAGGGTCGGTCAGTGACCCTGAAAAAAGTTACCATCTGGAAATTGCAAGTGGCAATGAGAAAGAAATCATAAAACTGGCAGAAATTCTTAATGAACTGGATTTGAAAGCAAAAGTGATTGAGAGAAAAAGAAGCTTTGTCTGTTATATCAAGGAAGCGGAAAGCATCGCTGATTTTCTAAATATCATCGGAGCCCATCACAGCTTGATGACCTATGAGAATATTCGGATTGTGAAGGAAATAAGAAATAACGTAAACAGAGTGGTGAACTTTGAAAGTGCCAATCTTGATAAGACAGTCAATGCTTCAAGCCGTCATGTGGAAAGCATTAACTATATTATTAACAAGGTAGGACTGGAGTCTCTTGATGAGAATCTTCAGGAAATTGCCAGCTTGAGAATTGAAAATCCGGAGATTTCTTTAAATGAATTAGGGCAGCTGCTAAATCCGCCTCTTGGTAAATCTGGAGTTAATCACAGATTGAAAAGAATAGAGGAAGCCGCAGAAAGAATAAGGAGCAGATTGCATGAGTGACTGGGATTTACTGGAAAAAGAGTGTTATGAATGTGTGAAATGCAAACTTCACCAGACCAGGAAAAATGTGGTTATTGAAAGAGGAAACAGAGAAGCTGATCTTATGCTCATCGGAGAAGCACCGGGAGCAAATGAAGATGAACTTGGGAAACCGTTTGTGGGGCAGGCTGGTAAACTTCTTGATATGGCACTTTATTCGATGGGGATTTATGAAAAGGATGTATACATCTGTAATATAGTAAAATGCAGACCTCCCAATAATCAGAACCCGACTGAGGAAGAAGCAGCTTCTTGCATCAGCTATCTTGAGAGGCAGATCAGTTTGGTCAATCCGAAGGTGATTGTGCTGCTGGGTTCAGTAGCGTTAAAATATCTGATCAGGTCAGAGCTCAGTATTACAAAAGCAAGGGGAACCTGGTTAGCTTACAATAAGATAGATGTCATGCCGACATTTCACCCTGCAGCTCTATTAAGAGATGAGAGCAAAAAAACCATGATGTGGAAGGATATAAAAAAAGCGTGGATAAGAGCACAAGAATAAATGACCTGTATCAAAGATATCTGGCTGAATATCAGAATGAGGAAACAGTATTAGGCGACGGAGATATTGAGTGTCCTCTGATGATGATTGGCGAAGCTCCCGGCAAAGAGGAAGTCGTTCAGAATAAACCTTTTGTCGGTCTTGCGGGAGGGAACTTAAAGCAGTTCATTGATTACATTGGCAAGACCAGGAATGATTTTTATGTCACCAACGCGATTAAGTACAGATTGTTTAAAGTGAATCCGGTGACAAACAGAAAATCAAACCGTCCGGCTAAAGTTGAAGAAATAAAACAGAACAGAGACTATCTGCTGGAAGAAATTAAAATCATCAACCCCTCGATAATCATTACCCTGGGGAATGTACCTCTGAAATGTATACTGGGAAGATATGATATTTCAATCGGTGATTATCATGGTAAACCAGTCCGCAATGATCAGGCAATTCTGTTTCCGCTTTACCATCCGGCAAGCCTGATTTATAACAGAGCTTTAGAAAAAACATATTATGATGATTTGGACCAATTAAAGAGTTTAGTAAAAGGAGAAGAATAATGAATGGTATAACCAATGCAATCAGTTTTTCGCTGCAGGATTTCAAGTGGAGCACTTTTTGGGATTTCCTGTTTAAAGTAGGTGTAGTGATCGTTCTTTTCTTTGTTTTTGCCATGATCATAAAATTTTCATTAAAAGCGATTGAAAAAATGCTTGATAAAAAACAGGTAACAGGTGTATTTCATAAATTCATACTTTCCATTATCAAAGTAGTCGCTTATGTTGTGCTGATCATCACCTTGCTCGGTGCATTTAACATCAATACGGCACCTCTGCTGACAGCACTTGGGACACTTGGACTGGCGGTAGGACTGGCATTGAAGGATCATATGTCTAATCTGGCAAGTGGAATATTGATTGCCATCAATAAACAGTTTGCCATTGGAGATTTTGTCGGATGTTCGCAGGTCATGGGAACAGTTGAGAAAGTTGAACTTTTTAATACAAGAATGAAAACCATTGATAATAAGGTCATTTACATTCCAAATTCTCATTTCACTCAGAATACAGTGACTAATTACACCAAAGAAGATATCAGAAGAGTAGATATATCTATTGGTGTTTCATATAGTGCAGTGGTAGAACAGGTGAAACTTGCATTGGGTAACATCATTCAATCTAATGAAAAAGTACTGAAAGAACCTGCATTTTTTGTCGGACTTATAGAGTTTGGAAACAGTTCAGTCAATTTCACGGTCAGAGCCTGGGTCAAGACTGTTGATTACTGGGATGTATACTTTTATATTAATGAGCAGATTAAAAGTGAGTTTGAAAAACAGAACATACAAATACCTTATCCTCAACTTGATGTTCATTTTGACAAAACAAATCTCATTGACAAATAAAATGCAGTCATAAAATTAAATTGTTAATAAAGTAAAAACAAACAACATAACTGATTAAGTGATAAGCGTTGGTATTCATGGACCTTGGTTATGAAATCAATGCTTAAAACCAGATGGAGAAAGTAATGATTACCCATTGTGAGAAAGTAAATTGAAATCAGTTAAATATAAATAGATAAAATGGCTGAGCAGAATCATTTGATAAGATACTGTTGAGTCAGATACCTGATAATTAAAAGACTATATCCTGATGACAGGAGATATCTGAATATCATGACGTAAAAATGTAGCAAAGGCTGATTATTTTATATAAAAAAGCCGTTACAGAGCCTTTATTAAAATATTTTGCAAAAACTGTATATATTTCTTGACACTAAAATAGGCCCATGTTATTATAAACAAGGCCGCAAAAAATGGCTTCGTAAAATTAAAAATTGTCTTGACATTTCAATCAGAAAAGTGATAAGATGATAAAGCGCAATTTTTAAGAAATGCGCATGAACCTTGAAAATTGAACAGTACACTTTGAAAGTGTAGATCCCGTTAATTTAAGTAAATTTAGAACAAACATATACCGCACAGCGG
>JAFGUQ010000112.1 GCA_016938455.1 Clostridia bacterium | reverse complement strand
TTTATAAATTTATATAAACGTGTTATGTCAAAAAATTTAAGTGTCTTTTTTAGTTTCATGATAAAGTATGTTATATAAAAAAAATTTTATAGTCAATCGGAGGTACATCATGTTCAAGGAAATAATCAACGATGAAAAGATCTTCACCCTAATTGAAGAGACAAAAGATTATTCTGTTTCTGAAATAAGAGTAATAATCAACAAAGCTCTTCAGAAAAAAGGATTAAGTCTCAAAGAAGTTGCTGCTCTTTTAAATGTGAAGACTCCTGAATTGACGAGTGAGATAAAAACTGCTGCAAAAAAGATAAAAGAAGAGATATACGGGAATAGAATAGTTATATTTGCTCCCATGTATGTTACAAATGAATGCATAAATGATTGTCTTTACTGTGGATTCAGATGTTCAAACAAAGAGCTTAAAAGAAGGACATTATCCATTGATGAGATAAAGGAAGAGACTAATCTATTGACCAGAATGGGACATAAGAGAGTACTTCTTGTATGCGGAGAACATCCTAAATATGCAAATGCTGATTTTGTAGCTGAAGCAGTCAGAGCAGTTTATTCCCAGAAAGATTCAAAAAACCAGATAAGAAGGATAAATGTAAATGTTGCTCCTTTAAGTGTAGATGATTTTAAAAAGATAAAAAAAGAAGGTATTGGAACATATCAGATGTTTCAGGAGACTTATCACAGAGAAACTTATGAAAAAATGCATCCTTCAGGACCCAAAAGCAATTATGAGACAAGGATAACAGCTTTTGAAAAGGCGTTTTCGGCAGGAATCGATGATCTCGGAGCAGGAGTACTTTTTGGACTTTTTGATTATAAATACGAAGTTCTTGCTATGATATCTCATTGTGAATATCTTGAAAAGACTATTGGAGTAGGACCTCACACTATTTCTGTTCCCAGAATAGAACCTGCTCTCAATGCACCAGCTGCAGGAAATGTACCTTATCCTATTGATGATGAGGAGTTTATGAAACTTGTCGCAATAATTAGACTTGCAGTGCCTTATACTGGTATAATATTATCAACAAGGGAAACCCAGCAGCTGAGAGCAAAGCTTATTCACCTTGGCGTATCACAGGTTTCGGCAGGTTCTAAGACAAATCCTGGAGGATATGAAGAATCAGAACATAATATGCCTGATGAACAGCAGTTTGCTGTTGGTGATTTCAGGACTCTTGACGAAGTGATAAAAGATCTTTCTCAGAATGGGTTTATACCATCATTCTGTACAGGTTGTTACAGGACAGGAAGAACAGGTATTGATTTTATGGCTATTACCAAACCTGGTCTTATACAGGAATTCTGTCACCCGAATGCACTTGTGACCTTTAAGGAATATCTGCTTGATTATGCTTCTGAAGAGACAAGAAATATTGGTGAAGCTCTTATAAGATCTGAACTTGAAAAATTTACAAATAATGAAGCAAGGAAGAATGCTGAAAAGATGATAGAAAGAACCCAAAATGGAGAAAGGGATATTTTTTGCTGATGAAAAAGACAAATATTAAACTGGAAAAATTACAAAAGATCCTGGATGCGGAAGTGCTGACAAGTCAGTTTCCTGAAAAATTGGAAATATGTTATTTCTGCTGTACTGAACTTATGAGTGATGTTTTAGCTTTTACTCATGAAGGAGATTCGACAGTTCTTATAACTGCTTTGTCAAATTCACAGACTTTGAGAACTGCTGAAATGGTCGATATCAAAGTTGTAATTATTGTCAGAGGAAAGACTATTGACAAACAGCTTATTGAACTTGCGGAAGAAAACGGCATAACACTTCTCAGAACAGAAGATGCTATGTTTGAAGTCGCAGGGAAGTTATGCTCACATATAAAAGAAGAAGAAGAAAAGGAAAAGACAAAAAATGGATAAGACTTATCATATTGAAGGGGGAAATTTTTCCGAAGCTGGTTTTGCATCTTCGGATGTAAAAAAATTGCTCAAAAAACTTGGATTGCCAACAAATATTATAAAAAAAGCAGCTATTGCAATGTATGAAGCAGAGATTAATGTTGTGGCTCATGCATATCGTGGTGATATGGAGTTTAAGATAATTCCCGGTCAGATACTTGTCACTGTTCAGGATGAAGGACCCGGTATTCCAGACCTTGAACTTGCATTTACGGAAGGTTTTTCCACAGCTTCCAGCAAAGTCAGGGAAATGGGGTTTGGTGCAGGAATGGGGCTTCCAAATATAAAGCGAAATACTGATGATATTAGTGTTGAGACTGAAGTTGGAAAAGGTACCAGGTTGTCATTTGTAATTAATATTTAAAAAAAAGAGGTTGAGATGTCAGCGAAGGTTGGTGGAAAGAAAATTAAATATTTTCATTCAGTCAGGCTTAAAGAAGACCTTTGTGTAGGATGTACTCATTGTATAAGAACATGTCCTACAGAAGCTATCAGAGTAATTGACGGCAAAGCTGTTATATCTGATCAGAGGTGTATTGATTGCGGAGAATGTATAAGGACATGTCCTAATAATGCAAAATATGCTTTGACCAATCCTTTTAAGATGATTGAGAATTTTAAATACAGAGTAGCTTTACCTGCTCCGTCTTTTATGGCTCAGTTTGATTCTGATAAGATATCTCTTGACAAAGTATATACAGCTCTTAATCTAATAGGATTTCAGTATATTTTTGAAGTTGCTGCTGCTGCTGAACTTGTTAATTATGCTACAGAAAAGTATCTTAAGACAACTACAAAAAAACCTGTTATATCTTCTGCCTGCCCTGCTGTTGTGAGACTTATCCTTACAAGATTTCCTGAATTTGTTGACAATATTGCTATGCTTGAACCGCCAATGGATATTGCAGCAAAGATATCTAAAGAATTAGTAATGGAAAGAGAAGGTGCTAAAGAAAATGAAATAGGTGTGTTTTTTATATCACCGTGTCCAGCCAAAGTAACTGCTGTAAAACAGCCTGCCGGTAAAGATAAATCTCCTGTCACTGGAGTTCTCTCTATGACAGAGATATACGATAAAGTCATGAGTGTGCTTAAAGATATAAAAAAAGTCAAAAAGTTTGAACATGCAGGTAAAATGGGTATTATCTGGGGAGTTCATGAAGGTGAGATAGAAAGTGCTCATGTTAAAAAAAAGGTTGCTATTGCAGGTATTCATAATGTTATATCCTTTTTTGAGAATATTGAGCAGAAAGTCTTTAATAATCTGGATTTTATAGAAGCTCAGGCTTGTGTCCCGGGTTGTGTAGGGGGAGTACTTGCACCAACAGACAAGTTTCTTGCAAAGATTAGATTGAAGGAATTAGCTGAAAAATTAAAAAACAGTGAGCTGCAACCTGAAAAAGTCATAAAAAGATATAATATGGATTTTTTCCTTCTTGAAAAAAAACCCGAACCTAGAAATATATCCAAACTGGATACAGATCTTATAAAAGCCATGGAAAAAGCAGAACTTATCGATCAGCTTACGGCAGAATTCCCTGGTATTGACTGTGGAATATGTGGATGTCCGACATGTAGAGCACTTGCAGAAGATATTGTGCTTGAAGGAAGAGCAAGTAAATTTGATTGTATATTTATACTTAAGCAGAAAATAAAAAATATTAAAGATGAACTTGAAGGTAATGAAAAATTAAACAGGAAAAAACCGGGAAAATAGGATAATAATATGAAAATTTCTGAAATTATTGAAAAAATCAAATTAAACATACTTACAGGAGATTATGAAGATTCTGAAGTTATATTCGGATATGTCTCTGATATGCTTTCAGATGTTATGGGTCATGCTCCGTCTGAATCTGCGCTTATTACAATACTGGCACACGAGAATGTAATAGCGGTAGCAATGCTCAGAGATATATCGATAATAATACTTGTAAATAACAGAAAACCTGATCAGAAGACAATTGAAAAAGCTGTTGAAGAAGGGATAATAATAGGTTCAACAGAGCTTTCAGCGTTTGAGGTGTCGGGTATATTATATAATGGTGGTGTTTCCGGGAAATATGAATAAGCTTAAAGCAGACCTGCATATACATAGTGTGCTGTCTGCATGTGGTTCATTAGAGATGTCTCCAACAAAGATAATAGATGAAGCTTTAAAAAAAGGACTGGATATAATTGCTTTGACAGATCATAATAGTGCCGCAAACTGTAAAGTGGCAATGGAAACAGGTAAAAAAAAAGGTATTATTGTAATCCCGGGTATAGAAGTCACAGTCTCAGAAGAATTTCATGTTGTCGCACTTTTTTCAGATATACAAAGTGCAGAGACATTATCAGAAATTATTTATAACACTCTTTTGCCAATAGAAATCGATGAAGATAAAATGGGTTTTCAGCTGGTTGTTGATTCTGAAGAAAATATACTGAGATTTGAAAAAAGAGTGCTTAATCAGGCATCGCTTCCAGTTGATGAACTTATACAGAAGGTCGAAGAATTAGGCGGTATATATTTTTTTGCTCATATAGACAAGGCGTATTTTTCTCTTATATCAAGTCTTGGGTTTATTCCTGAAAATATGAAAGACTGTATTTTTGAATTGACCAGAGAAGATACTTATGGTCTTAAAAAGATTGTAAGAAATTCTGATGCTCATTTTTTAAAGGATATCGGTCACCGGTATTTTTATATTGAAGCTGATAAAAATATACAAAGTGTTTTTGAAAATATTAGAAAAGGGGTGTTCTATTATGATGCCTGAACTTTCACTTAACATTCTTGATCTTGCCGAAAATTCCATTAGGGCAGAGGCTGATTTTGTTGAGATTACACTTGACGAAAATACAAAAGATGATATACTGACTTTGGTAATCAGGGATAATGGCAAGGGAATGGACGGCGAGTTTGTGAAACAAATCACAAACCCTTTTATTACAACCAGGACTACAAGAAAAGTTGGTCTTGGTATTCCGTTTGTGAAACAAATCACAGACTTGTGTGAAGGTGAACTGGTGATTGATTCAGAGCCCGGGCAGGGGACTGAACTGAAAGCCATAATGAAAAACTCGCACATTGACAGACCTCCTGTTGGAGATATTGTTTCTGTGATCCATACTCTTATTGTTCTTAATCCACATATTGATTTCCTGTTTATCTATAAAGTAGATGAAAATTGTTACAGTATAGATACTAGAGAATGGAAAGAAATATTAGATGTTGTCCCACTAAATGATATGAATGTCCAGAAAACACTGAAAGAGGATTTATTATCCGGATTAAAAAAGATTGGGAGGTCATTAATATGACTACACTTGACGAACTGAGAAAACTCAAGGAAAAAGCTCTTGATGATTTAAAGACAAGAGAAGGAAGTGCAAGTGCAAAGATCACAGTGGGAATGGGAACTTGTGGTATTGCAGCTGGTGCAAGAGAAGTTACAACAGCTTTTATGGAAGAGATCGAAAAAAGAAATCTTAAAGATGTCATTGTTGCTCAATCTGGATGTATGGGTTACTGCGAACAGGAACCTCTGGTTGAAGTTGAAAAAGATGGTCAGAAGATAGTATATAAAAAAGTTACAGCTGAGGGGGCTAAAAAAATAGTCGCAGAACATGTTATCAACGGAAATATCGTCGGTGATATGGTTTTTGCTACAGATGAAAAATAAACTGGGAAGGTACTTAATATGGCATGCGAATGTGGAAATTGTATAGATTATTCTGTACTTGAAAGAATAATTGAAGAAAGCCGTGGTAAGGAAGGAATACTTATAAATGTCCTTCACTCAGCTCAGGAACATTATGGAGCATTGACTCCTGATATTCAGAAAAAGATCGCAGAAGGACTTAATATACCGTTATCGCAGGTGTATGGAACTGTGACTTTTTATCATTTCTTTACAATGGTTCCTAAAGGAAAATATGTTATAAAGATATGTACAGGAACTGCGTGTTATGTCCGTGGAGCAAACAAGCTTGTTGAAAGTTTTGCTGATAAGTTGAATGTTGAAGTCGGCGGGACCACATCTGATGGACTTTTTTCGCTTGAGACAGTCCGTTGTGTAGGTGCATGTTCACTTGCTCCTGTTGTAACAGTGAATGATGTTGATATCTATAAAAGAGTAACTCCAAAAGAAATCGACGGAATCATTGAAGGTTACAGACAGAAGGAGGCTGAATAATGGCTGGATATAGAATGCATATACTTGTTTGTGCTGGAGCTGGATGTATTTCTTCAGGATGTCAGGCAGTATCTGATGCACTGAAAAAAGCTCTTAAAGAAAAAAATCTTCAGAATGAAGTAACGGTTCTTGAAACAGGATGTATGGGTGCCTGTGAACTTGGTCCTATTGCTGTTATTTATCCTGAAGGAGTATTTTATAAAAAACTCAAACCCGAAAACATGATTGAGATTGTTGAAGAACATGTCATAAAAGGAAGAGTTGTCGAAAAATATCTTTATAAATCTCCTGACGAAAAGATAATCCAGAAGATCAATGAGATAGAATTCTTTAAAAGACAGAAAAAGATAGTCTTAAGAAACTGCGGATTTATTGATCCAACAAAAATCGAGGAATATATCGCAAGAGATGGATATCAGGCTGCTGCAAAGGCTTTTGAGATGAGTTCTGCCCAGGTTATAGATATTATGAAAAAATCTGGTCTTCGTGGTAGAGGCGGTGGAGGCTTCCTTGCTGGTCTGAAATGGGAATTTACTGCTAAATCAGAAGGCGATGTAAAATATATTGTATGTAATGCTGACGAAGGTGATCCGGGAGCATTTATGGACAGATCAGTCCTTGAAGGTGATCCTCATATTGTAATAGAAGGTATGATGATTGCTGGATATGCTGTTGGAGCGAATCAGGGTTTTGTGTATTGCAGAGCTGAATATCCACTTGCAATTGAAAGACTGAATCTTGCTATAAGTCAGGCAAAGAAATTTGGTCTATTAGGCCAGAATATTCTTGGCAGTGGTTTTTCCTTTGATGTTGAAGTGAGAATAGGTGCAGGTGCTTTTGTTTGTGGTGAAGAAACTGCATTATTACAGTCGATTGAAGGAAAGAGAGGTGAACCAAGACCAAGGCCACCATATCCGGCAGTCAAAGGGTTGTTTGATAAGCCGACTGTTATAAACAATGTTGAGACATGGGCTAATGTGACATATATTATTCAGCATGGCTGGGAACATTACAGGACAATAGGAACTGAAGGAAGTCCTGGTACAAAAGTGTTTGCACTTGCTGGAGATATAACTAATGCAGGTCTTGTTGAAGTTCCTATGGGAACTTCCCTCAGAGAGATAATATACGATATAGGTGGCGGAGTATTAGGTGGAAAAAAATTCAAAGCTGCTCAGACTGGTGGACCTTCAGGCGGTTGTATTCCTGCGGAACACCTTGATATAAAAGTGGATTTTGATACTCTGAAGACTCTCGGTACTATGATGGGTTCCGGTGGACTTATTGTAATGAGTGAAGATACCTGTATGGTCGATCTTGCTAAGTTTTTCATGCAGTTCTGTGTTGATGAATCCTGTGGAAAATGTGTTCCATGCAGAATTGGTACAAAAAGAATGTATGAGATCCTTGAAAAAATAACTTCAGGAAGAGCTGAGATGGAAGACCTTGACAGATTGAGAGACCTTGCTTCAAATATAAAAGAAGCTTCTCTCTGCGGACTTGGACAGACTGCTCCAAATCCTGTTCTTTCTACTCTGAGATATTTTGAGGATGAATACATTGAACATATACAGAAGAAAAAATGTAAGGCAAAAGTATGTAAAGACCTTATAAAGTATGAGATCACAGAAAAATGTGTAGGTTGCGGAGTCTGTAAGAGAGCTTGTCCGGTAAATGCAATTTCCGGTGAAAAAAAGGAAATGCATATTATCGATCAGACTGCGTGTATCAAATGTGGAATGTGTTATGACAAATGTCCATTTGATGCTATAACCGTTGAATAGGAGGCTTCTTAGCATGTTGAATATAAATATTAATGGAATAGATGTAAAAGTTGAACAGGGAAGCACCATTCTTGAAGCAGCAAACAAGATTGGAGTCAAAATACCTACACTGTGTCATATACCTGAGATTCAGAAGATAGGAGCATGCAGGATGTGTCTGGTTGATATTGAAGGTAATCCAAAACTTCAGGCTTCATGTACAACTCCTGTTGTTGATGGAATGAAAATAAGGACTAATACAAAAAAAGTCAGAGATACAAGAAAATTTGTACTTGAACTTATACTTTCAGATCATCCGACTACATGTCTTACATGTGAAAGAAATACAAGATGTGAACTTCAGTCAATGGCTGCTGAACTTGGCATTGACATTGTACCTTATAGAGGAGCTACAAGCTCAAGAGGAAAAGATAATGAGACTTTACAGTTGAATTACGATGGAAGTAAATGTATATACTGTAAAAGATGTGAGACAATGTGTAATGAAGTACAGACAGTTGGTGCTATTTTTTCACAGAAAAGAGGATTCAATTCAGAAGTCGGGACACCTTTCAATGTTCCTTTTAAAGACTCTGTATGTACAGGATGTGGTCAGTGTGTACTTAACTGTCCGGTTTCAGCATTGAAAGATAATGAAAATATCGATGAAGTCTGGGAAGCTATTCAGAATCCTGAAATAATAACTGTTGTTCAGGTTGCTCCTTCTGTTCGTGTTACACTTGGAGAAGAATTCGGACTTAAACCTGGTTCAATTGTAACCGGAAAGATATTTGCAGCAATGAGAAGAATTGGTTTTGACCATATTTTTGATACAGATTTTGCAGCAGATCTTACTATTATGGAAGAAGGTCATGAGTTTATACATAGAGTCAAAAATGGTGGTACTTTACCTATGATAACTTCATGTTCTCCAGGTTGGGTGAATTTTATTGAGACATTTTTCCCTGATCTTCTCCCTAATCTTTCTACATGCAAATCACCTCAGCAGATGCAGGGTGCAATGGTTAAGACTTATTTTGCTGAAAAAATGGGTCTTGATCCTAAAAAGATATGCAGCATTTCTGTAATGCCATGTACTGCAAAAAAGGGTGAAGCAAAAAGACCTGAGATGGGAAGAGACGGGTATTCTGATGTAGATATTGCTATTACTACAAGAGAATTTGCAAAGATGATAAGACAGGCTGAAGTCGAATTTCTTAATCTGCCTGATGAAGGACCAGATGATCCTATTGGAATATCAACAGGAGCCGGACTTATCTTTGGAGCTTCAGGCGGAGTTATGGAAGCTGCTTTGAGAACAGCTCTTGAAGTTATCGAAGGTCATGAGATAGAAAATATTGATTATGAAGCAGTTAGAGGACTTAAGCTTGATGGTGTCAAGGAAGCTACTGTAAGCACTAAGATAGATGGTAATGATGTTGATGTCAAAGTTGCTGTTGCAAGCGGACTTGGAAATGCCCGAAAACTTATGGAAAAGATTCAGGCTGGAGAAGCTGATTATCATTTTATTGAGATCATGGCTTGTCCGGGAGGTTGTATTGGTGGAGGCGGACAGCCTATACCGACTACTACCGAAATAAGAAAACAGAGAATAGAAGGTATTTATAAAGGTGATAAAGATATGCCTATAAGAAAATCACATCTTAATCCGGCAATACAGGTACTTTACAAGGAATTTCTTGGAGAACCTAATGGACATAAGGCACATGAGTATCTGCATACTCATTATCACCATCAGAAATATTATGATAATCTAAAGTAAATTTATATAAAAGGGCAGATATATCTGCCCTTTTTGTTTTCGTATGATGTCGCAGTTCTTAAACAGTATTATAATCAGTTTTATATTAAAAAATAATAATAAATAAAAAAATCACAAAATAATAACCCGATCAGGGAAGTGGAGGAAAAAATGACTTGTTGTAATGTGGATGTTGGAGAGATTCTCAAAGGTTATTCAAAAGAAAAAGGTAATCTCATGGAAGTCCTGCATAAAGTACAGGACAGTAGTGGAGAAAATTATATCTGTGATGAATGTATGACTAAAATAGCAGATCATACAGGATTGCCTTTAAACAAGCTTTACGGAGTTACTTCTTTTTATACTATGTTTTCCAATAAAAAAAGAGGTAAATATGTTATCAGAATGTGTGAGTCAAGCCCATGTCATGTTTTAGGAGCAAAAAATGTCATTGATTCTTTTTCGAAAGAACTTGGCATAAAAGTGGGAGAGACAACGCAGGATGGTAAATTTACGCTTGAATACTGTGCTTGTCTTGGATTGTGTGCAGTTGCACCAGCTGTCATGATAAATGAAGATGTGCATGGAAATCTTAAACCTGAAATGGTAAAAGATATTCTTGCTAAATACGAATAATCTGGGAGGATGGATGAAATTTTATAGATCACATATTATCTTGGGAATGGACACACCTTCACTGCTTGCAGGTGCAAAAGGTGTAAGAGATACTCTTGAAAAAGAACTTAAAGCAAAAAAAATAGAAAATGAAATACGTATTGTTGAGACAGGAAGTCTGGGATATCATGGTGTAAGCATGATAGTTTATCCTGAAGGTGTTACTTATACTGGAATAACAGCTTCTGATGTAAAAGAACTTGTAGAAGAACATCTTATTAAAGGAAGACCTGTCAGAAGACTGATGGCTGAAGATAATTCACAGAAAGATATTTGTGCTGGTCAACAGGAAAGACTTCTTGATGGTCAGGTGAGAATAGTTCTGAAGAATGCAGGTTCCATTGATCCTGAGAATATTAGTGAATACATTGCAAAAGATGGTTATATGGCACTTGGTAAAGTACTTGCTGAAAACACACCAAAGGATGTAATCGATATTGTAAAGGATTCAGAACTTAGAGGTCGTGGTGGAGCAGCATTTCCAACCGGGAAAAAATGGGAATTCACATATAACACAGAATCATGTCAGAAATATGTAATATGTAATGCTGACGAAGGTGAGCCCGGAACTTTTAAAGATAGACTTATTATGGAAGGTGATCCTCATGCGCTGTTGGAAGCAATGGCAATATGCGGATATGCTATAGGTGCTGATAAAGGATTTATCTATGTGAGAGGAGAATACAGTCTTTCAATAGAGAGAGTCAAAAAAGCTATAAAAGACGCTGAAGCTCTTAATCTTCTGGGTAAAAATATACTTAACTCTGATTTTTCATTTGAAATAGAAGTTTGTCTTGGTGGTGGAGCTTATGTCTGTGGTGAAGAGACGGCTCTTATTGAATCAATCGAAGGAAAAAGAGGAGAACCTAGACTTAAACCTCCATATCCACCAGTATGTGGATTGTTTGGAAAGCCTACTATTGTAAATAATGTTGAGACTTTTGCAAATATTCCTCAGATAATCCTGAATGGTGGAGAATGGTTTAAAAAACTTGGAGTTCAGGGAAGTGCTGGAACCAAAGTCTTTACTATTCTTGGAGATATCAACGAAAAAGGTCTTATTGAAGTACCAATGGGTATTACTCTTAAAGAAGTATTTGAAAATATTGCAAAGGGGACCCGTTCAGGTAAGAAAGTGAAATTTGCTCATATAGGCGGTTCTTCCGGTAATATTGTCCCATTTAAAGATTTTGATATAAAACTTGATCTTAATACTTTGGCATCATCAGATCTGACACATGGTTCAGGTGTCATACTGTTTGTATCAGAAGATATTCATATAAATGATTATCTCAAAAGTATCGCAAAATTTTTCCAGCATGAATCATGCGGAAAATGTACTCCATGCAGAGAAGGTACTTTCAGAATATATCAGTTTATGGAAAAACTTAACAGAAATCAGGCAAAAAAAAGCGATATTGCAAAGATGAAAGATCTTTGCATGGTAATGAAGAAAGCATCTTTCTGTGGACTTGGACAGGCTGCTGTCAATCCTTTTATTGATGCAATGAGACATTTTGAAAAAGAGATGATGGAAGGTGTTAAGGAGGGAGAAAGATGAAAAATATAAATATAATAATAGACGGAAAAGAATATTCAGTACCTGAGAATTTTACAGTACTTGAAGCATGTAAGCAGGCAGGGATTGAAATTCCTGTATTGTGTTATCATCCTGATCTTAGACCTGAAGGTTCATGCAGATTGTGTGTTGTTGAAATTGAAGGAATGAGAACTTTTCAGCCTTCATGTGCATATCCTGTGAATGAAGGAATGAAAGTAAGGACAAATACAAAAGAAGTCAGAGATGCTCGTAAAATGGCATTAGAACTTATTCTTTCCAGACATCCTCAGGATTGTCTGGTTTGTGAAAGGAATAATTCATGTGAATTACAGAAGCTCGCTGCTGAATTCAATATGACAGATATATATTTTTCTAATGAATTACCGGCATTTAAGACTGAAGATGAAAACGGAGTAATAGTCCGTGAGCACGAAAAATGTATTAACTGCGGAAGATGTGTCCGTGCATGTCAGGAAGTTCAGACAGTGAATGCACTTGAGTTTTTTCAAAGAGGTTATGAAAAACTTGTTCTTCCAACCGGAAATAAAAAACTTCATGAAACTACATGCACATATTGTGGACAATGTATAAATGTATGTCCTACCGGAGCACTTCATGAAAGAGATGAGACAGATATTGTATGGAAATGGATTGAAGATCCAAATATACATGTAGTAGTACAGACCGCTCCTGCAATAAGAGTATCAATAGGTGAAGCAATGGGAATGGATCCGGGTTATCTTTCAACGGAAAAACTTGTCGGATCTTTGAGAAAAATAGGTTTTGATAAAGTTTTTGATACAGATTTTGCAGCAGATCTTACAATTATAGAAGAAGGAAACGAACTTCTTCACAGATTAAAAAATGGTGGAACTCTTCCAATGATAACCTCCTGTTCACCTGGATGGATAAAATTCATGGAAACTTTTTATTCTGATCTTATACCTCATGTATCTTCATGCAAATCACCTCAGCAGATGTTTGGTGCTTTAGCTAAGACTTATTATGTTCAGAAAGCGGGTCTTGATGCTTCAAAAGTCAAAGTTGTATCAATAATGCCTTGTACTGCAAAAAAATATGAATGTAACAGACCTGAGATGAAAGATTCAGGCTATCAGGATGTTGATGTTGTGCTTACAACAAGAGAACTTGCTAAGATGATAAAGATCGCTGGTATTGATTTTGCTGAGATCGAAGGTGGAAAATATGATGCTCCTTTAGGTATATCAACAGGAGCTGCTGCTATTTTTGGGGCAACTGGCGGAGTTATGGAAGCAGCTTTAAGAACTGTCTATGAAGTTGTTACTGGAACAGAATTAGAAAATATTGATCTTAAAATGGTAAGAGGAATGGAAGGCGTGAAAGAAGCTACTGTTGCTGTTGGTGATCTTGATGTCAAAGTTGCAGTGACAAATGGTCTTTCAAATGCCAGAAAAGTTTTAGATAAGATAAGAGCTGGAGAGGCTGACTATCATTTTATTGAGATAATGTGTTGTCCTTCCGGTTGTGTAGGTGGAGGCGGACAGCCTAGGCCGACTTCTCCTGATAAGAGAAAAGCTAGAATAGATGCGATTTATTGTGAAGACTGTAATATGGAGTTGAGAAAATCTCATAAGAATCCTGCAATTGATACTCTATATAAAGAGTTTCTTAAAGAACCTCTTGGAGAAACATCTCATCACCTGCTTCACACAAAATATACAAAAAGAGAGTCGAATATATAGTTGAATTAAAAAAAAGAAGCATTAGCGTTACTAAAGCCACAATTAGCGATGCTGACGCATGTAATTAATAATTATTGAAAGATTGAAAGAATTAAAGGGTGTTGTAAAAAAACGGTTCAGAGATGAACCGTTTTTTTTACTTTTACTAAAATTTTTTGTGCTTTGTTTTCTTATAATTCTATGTTATATTTTTAATGATATAAATTTTCTTAGACAGCAGTGGTATTGGAACTCAAATTGAAAAAGAATGGTATGAAGAATGTTTTGTAAATCAGAGATTTGGAGAAGAGAAAACTATAGAGATTATAATTTATGCAGATGGACACAAAGAAAGAAAT
>JAFGUQ010000111.1 GCA_016938455.1 Clostridia bacterium | reverse complement strand
ATTTCATATCTGTAACGCTTTGATAAAATATAACTTGCGGTAAACAACAAAACACTGAGAAGTCCTACTCGAAAAAACATCTCAATAAATGAAAGATCAAAAAGATTGATGAATCTGTAAAGACGATCAAAAAACGATGTATCTGCCAAAAAATAAATGTTGTTTCGGGATAAAATGAAATCCAAGAAAAAAATGTAAAAAGTCAACACTGCATATCCGGTGAATGTGGAAAAAAGAGAATTTCCAGTGAAGTTTTGAATGAAACTAAAAAACAGAAAGAGAAATAGGCACCACAGAATATCGCGTAACACGGTTTGTAAAAACATAAGATAGAAACCTGTACTTGCTTTTTCAATAATGAAGACAAGCAAAAAGTAAATGGATAAAGCTAAAAATACACCGCTGATATTGATGATGAAGCTAATCAGTTTCATGATAAACCGTTGAGTGTTTTTATACGGAAGCAATAAAATGTTTTTGATTTGTCTGCTGTTTCTTTCTTCTTTGTATGACTGGAAATTCATAAGCCCTGCTGAAAGTGCATAAAATATCACTAACCCCATACCGATACTTGGTTTTGTCAGTGTCTCAATATCTGCAAGCAATGACTTCTCTCCTGACAAACTGACTACCGGAAGTACTCTTCCCCAAATCACAACCAAGATCAGTATCATTAAACCTGGAATACTCTTGATCAGTTCATTAATAAAAAAAGCTTTTCTACTGTTCATAATATCCTCTTTTCATGGTGTCAGTAATTGTTTCAATAAATGACCAATTCATATCTTTGATATGATCTAGAGAATCTTCGAAGATCATTTTCCCTTTTTCTATCACACCGACGCAATCACAGATTTTTTCGATTCCTTCAATATAATGAGAAGAAATAAAGACAGTCATTTCCTGTTCAAGAAGAAGTTCCACAAGAACTTCAAAGAAGATTTTCTGATTCAAGGGATCAAGCCCGTTTGTCGGTTCATCCATCAATAATATTTCTGGATGAGTAGCCAGTTTCAATGCCAGCATAAGCTGTGTTTTCATTCCTTTTGACATACTCCTGGCTGGTTTACTGTCATCTAATTCAAAAAGTTGTATGATTCTTTCATAAGCATTTCTGTCAAAACAATCATAGGCTTTCATGAACCGATAAATAATTTCATTGGATTTTAATCCCTCATTAAATGAATATTCATCAGGGATGTAAGCAATTTTCTGCTTTAACAGATGGTTGTTATATGGATTCTGGCCATTAATGTTTATAAGTCCAGCTGTAGGCCTATAAATTCCTGAAATGCAATTAATTAATGTGGTTTTCCCTGCACCGTTTTTTCCTACCAGTCCATAGACTGACCCTTTTATTACTTCAATATTAATATCATCAAGTATCTTTTTTTCTTCCAAGGACATTGACAGGTTTTTTATGTTAATCATTTTTAATCCCCCTAATCATCATCAATCCATTTAATTAACTGTTCTTTTGATATCCCTTTATATTTGCTCTTTTCTACAATATCAATAATCTCTTTTTTTACTTTTTCAATTTCTTCTTTGTCTGCTTTCAGATTGGTCAGTGCTTCTTTTTTGATGAAAGTCCCCCTGCCTTGAATGACCTCTATAATATTCTCTCTTTCAAGTTGTTTGTATGCTTTTACTACTGTATTGGGATTTGTAACCAGCAGCCTCGCCATTTCTCTGACTGAAGGGATTTTTTCACCGGGAGCAGTTTTTTGATAGTAAATATTTTCTTTGATATTTACTATAATCTGACTGTAGATAGGTTCTTGTAACCTTGGGTCAATTTTATACATGTTATCCCTTTCAGTGTACTACTTGTTATAGTACACTTATACATTACTACTGTTTTGATTTATTGTCAAGAAAAAAGAAGCAGTTTTTTCTGCTCCTTATAATATTTCTCTTATTTTCACTTATAAACTGCTTATGATATTTTCCAGCATGGTTCCATACTTTATATAGGAATGATACATCTCTTCAGCGGAAGGAGTTGCACCTTTTTCATGAACGATCTGTGACACATGGGGTTCTATGGAAATCACACCATCATATTTATCTTCTTTGATAATGACTTTAAGAATTTCAGGGACTAATGCTTCTCCTTCTCCGACATATCTGAACTCCTGTCTGTCGTTCTTTCTAATGGTGGAATCCTTGATATGAATGTAGTCGATATGTTTTCTCATCCCAAGGAAAAATGTCCATGGATCATCTCCGTGAGCAGGTACATTCCCGGTATCATATAGAAGCTTCAGATTTGAAGAATCAACTGCTTCTTTTAATTCAATCATGTTTTCCGGAGTCAGACCGCCCCATCCTGTGCAATTCTCGTGAGCAATGTATATCCCTGTATCTTCAGCGATTTTAACCAGTTCCTTATACCGTCTGATTGCTTCATTCTTAGAGTAAACCATGTCGTTTTCGTCGGGAACCCATGTCATGGTTCTGATGAATTTCGTTCCAAGGATATTCATTCTCTTTGCAGCCACTTTCAAATCATCAATGTCTTTTTGAAAGTCACCTCTGATTGGTCTGGCCCAGTTACCGATGGCAGATCCAAAACCTGTAACTGCCATGTCATTTTCTTCAAGTGCTTTTCTGACTTCATCAAATGCCTGATCAGTGAAGTCTGTTGTAGAAGCATTGACACCATTATGTAATCTGAGTTCAAGTGCTTTCCATCCCAGCTGTTTATGAGCTTTTATCTGTGTATAGATATCTTTTCCCGCTTCATCACTAATTCCTGTTATAATCATGACTGCCTCCTACTTGTTTCTGATCTCACTTAAGATGCCATCAGACCAAAGTCTCTCAAGATTGAACTTACTTCTTGTTTCTTTATCAAAAATACTGATGACGATGTCACCATAATCAAGCAGTATCCAGTTTGCTTTTTCATATCCTTCTTTTGATACAATCTGATAACCTGCTTTTTCCACTTTATCTTCCACTTCATCAGCCAGCGATTTACGATGTCTGTCACTGGTTCCAGTGGCAATGACAAAGTAATCTGTCAGTGAGGTGATCTTCTTTACATCAATCGCTGTTATATCAAGTGCTTTTTTTTCTTCCAGTGCATCCATGACGATTTCATATATTTTTTCAGTTTCCAATTGCTACCTCCGTTTTCTTATCTTAGATGATATTATAGTTTACCCTTATTTTCAACCATATCATCATAATATTTCTTAGCTCGAATGGTATTCTCATATAAATACCTGTTTTGTTCTGTCAAGGTCTTAATGCTATGGGAAATAAAGACCAGAAGAGCTTTGTCAAGATTTTCATAAGCCAGCTTTCTCAGTTCATCGATACCGTTATATTGTCTTGATGGTTCTATCTTGTCTGCCACATAGATTATCTTCTCCAGTAATGACATATCCTCTTTCCCATAACAATGGTATCTGATGGAATGCAGGATATCCGCATCCGTGATTTCAAATTCTCTCTCAGCCAGTTTTTCACCAGCCGGAGCATGCATAACGGTTTTGCAGCTTAAAAACTCCTCGCTGTATCCTTCGTCATTGAGAAGCTCCTTCATCTGTTCTTTACTTAAGCTTTTTGCACAGTCATGCAATAATCCTGCAAGATAAGCTTTATCCTGGTCAGAATGATATCTTTCTGCCAGTTTCTTTGCTTCGATGGCAGTCCCTAATGAATGCTGATAGCGATGCTCTGATAACATCTCTTGAAGTTTTTTATTTATATAATCCATGTTCATATATGTATTTTTCTACTCTTTCCGGTACCAGTTCTTTGATGCTTTGTTTGTTTCTCACTCTGTTTCTGATATCAGTTGAAGAAATATCAGGGATTTCAGTCTCATCAAAAACAATATCGAGACTAAATTTCTTTTTAAGATCTTCCGCACATTGAAGAATCTCATCATTGTCAAATCCTTTTCTAAGGAAAGCAATGAATCTGCATGCCTTAAATACTTTCTGATACTCTCTCCAGCTGGTCAACTGTAAAACAGTATCTCCTCCAATGATGTAGTACAGGCTGTCTTTTAAATGATAGACATCATTATAATACTGTAAGGAATCAATGGTATAGGTGGTCCCTTTTCTTTCAAGTTCCAGTGATTCCACCAGCAGATGATCATGATCCATGCAGGCCAGAAGACACATTTCGAACCTGTCACTGCCATCAAGCAGGTCCTGCTGGTCTTTATGAGGTGGATTTCCCGATGGAAGAATAAGTATATCGTCAAGTCCATGATTGACATAAGCATGTGTTGCCATATCAATATGGCCATTATGGATAGGATTAAAGGTACCCCCTACTATTCCTACTTTCACTTGTTTCCGATATCCTTTCTATAGTGCATATCTTTGAATGATATTTTTTCTACTGCCTGATATGCTCTGGCAATGGCTGATGACAAGTCTTTACCCTTTGCTGTTACACCAAGCACTCTGCCACCATTTGTCACTATTATACCATGTTCTTCTTTAGTTCCGGCATGAAATACAATGACATCATCCATTTCTTCAGCATGTTCAATACCCTTTATCTCATACCCCTTTTCATAACTGACTGGATAGCCGCCAGAAGCAAGGACAATGCAGGCACAGGCTCCTGTCTCCCATTCAAGGGTTATCTCATCAAGTCGTTCTTCAATGATGGCTTCCATAATATCAACAAGGTCATTTTTAAGCAGAGGAAGAATCACCTGTGTTTCCGGATCTCCGAAACGTGCATTGTATTCAACAACTTTAGGTCCATCATCAGTCAGCATCAGTCCAAAATAGATGACTCCTTTAAAAGGTCTTCCCATCTTTTCCATTGCCTTGATGGTAGGTATGAAAATTTCTCTTTCACATATCTCATTAATTTTATCCGTATATGCTCTGCTGGGACTGAAAGCACCCATACCACCTGTATTCAATCCCTCGTCATTGTCATAAGCTCGCTTGTGGTCCTGGCTTGATATCATCGGATAAACGGTCTTTCCATCGGTAAAGGCTAGAACTGTGACTTCTTTACCTTTCATAAATTCCTCGATGACAATTTTCTTTCCTGAATCACCAAATTTATGTTCACTCATCATTTCCTGACAGGCTTTCACTGCTTCTTCATGAGTTTCTGCAATGATTACCCCTTTTCCCAGTGCCAATCCATCCGCTTTGATGACAACAGGCATTTTCTGAGTGTCAAGATAGAGAATAGCCTCATCAATATTTTCAAAAATCTCATATGAAGCTGTTGGAATATGGTATTCTTTCATTAACTGTTTTGAAAAAGCTTTGCTTGCTTCAAGAACAGCGGCACTTTTTCTTGGACCAAAAGCTTTGATTCCATTTGCTTCAAGAGCATCAACCATTCCAAGTGCTAATGGGTCATCCGGTGCAACAAATACCATATCAATTTTTTCTGACTTTGAAAATGCCACCACCGCTTCAATATCTGTCGCTTTGATGTTCACGCAAGTAGCAAGCTTGCTGATTCCCCCATTTCCTGGAGCACAGTATAAATGACTTATTCTTTTGCTTTCAGACAGTTTTCTGATAATGGCATGTTCTCTGCCACCGCTTCCAATGACTAATATTTTCATAAAACCTCTATTTGTTCTTATTTATTATCTTAATTGTCTGTTCTTTTGTTTTTATATTAATGAATTTCACGAATAAGGAAACCCTGTTTTCAGTATTAAGATAGTTCCAGAAAGTATCTGCATTTTCGCTGATATCATTAAAAAGCCTGACTATATAAGGTTCTCCCTGAAAAGAAGGAAGCGGATTCCCGTCTTTTTCATATGTGGTCAGGCAATGACCTGCTCCTGCTATGAAGTGATGATACTCATAGAATATTTTTGATTCAAATCGGCTGTCATTATTGATTGTTTTTAAAATTGCCATCTTGTATGTCTTGTTGTCTGTATCAATGATTGATGAGATCCTTGGTGTCAAGTTTGGTGGGTCAGGTTCAAAAGCTCTCGTTTTCAATGCACCTTCAAAACACTTTCCCTGTTTTAAGAACTCAACAATGGTATCAGTCTGATCTCCATTGGTTACAATATGAAACTGCTCGAAAATTCTACTCGGATAATAAATGACCAGACTTGGGTCAGTCAGCTTTTTTTCATCATAAGCTTTTGTCCTGATAAATTCTCCATCCATTTCAAAAATACGGTTACGGCTGTTTTCACTTCGTCCCATGATCCAGTAGACTTGAACCAGGTTCTTCTCATCTGGTGTCATCCCGACAACAATTCCTCTGCCAGGATAGGTGCTATTGATTATTTTGTCTTCAAATGTAACGATATTCATAGATTCCCTTTCTTAATGGTGAAATAATCTCTTCCCGGTATTGACCATGACGATATTATACTCATTACAGGCTTTGACCACAATATCATCTCTCATTGATCCACCAGGTTGTATCACATACCTGACACCACTTCGGTAAGCTCTGTCAATATTATCCCTGAACGGGAAAAATGCATCTGATCCAAGCGACACACCGGTCAGGTTCTTGAGCCATTCCTTTTTTTCTTCACAAGATAACTTCACAGGGATTTTCTCAAAAAAGCTCTCATAATAGGTTTTCTCCTGCTCTGATAACTCATTACTTAAATACATGTCAATCGCATTATCTCTGTCCGGTCTTCTGATATTTTTCTTAAATGCAAGGCTTAATACTCTTGGATGCTGACGCAGAAACCAGTTCTCTGCTTTTTCTGCTGCCAGTCTGGTGCAGTGAATGCGAGACTGCTGTCCTGCCCCGCAACCGATGACTTGCCCGTCATAAACGAAACATACTGAATTCGACTGAGTGAATTTCAAGGTGACAATAGCCACAAGCAAGTCAATCTTGATTTCCTCTGGAAGTTCCTTATTATCTGTTACTATATTGTCCATCTCACTAATCTCAGGAATATAGTCATTTCTGTCCTGTTCAAAGATAATACCGAAAATACTACGTTTTTCTATTCCTGTCGGTTCATAATTTTCATCAATCTGAACCACATTATATGAACCGCTCTTTTTATCTGTTAAAATCTCCAGTGCTTCTTTTGAATAAGAAGGTGCTATAACACCGTCAGACACTTCTCTCTTTATAAGCAGTGCAGTCGATTCATCCACCTCATCACTCAATGCTACCCAATCACCGAAAGAGGACATTCTGTCTGCTCCTCTGGCTCTAGCATAGGCACTTGCTAGTGGGGATAATTCAATGTCCCCGACAAAGTAAGCCTGCTTCATTTCTTCTGTCAATGGTTTTCCTATGGCAGCGCCTGCTGGAGAAACATGTTTGAAAGAAGCAGCTGCCGGAAGACCCGTCGCTTTTTTAAGTTGTTTGACTAATTGCCATGAGTTAATCGCATCCATGAAATTGATGTAACCTGGATTTCCATTCAGCACTTTGATTATATTGTCATTTTCCAGAAGTAATCTGGCATTGGTCTGCTGAGGGTTGCATCCGTATTTTAATTTAATCTCACTCATTAATGTCTCCTTTATACAAATATGATTGGTTCATCACTTTTAATGACAGATCCGATGATATAGCCGTTATATTTTGAAACAATATTCTTGGCATCATCTTCTCTAACCGCCAATACCATCCCGATACCCATATTAAATGTATTGAACATACTTTTTTCATCTACATTTCCTAATGTCTCAAGTATCTTGAAGATAGGCAGAACAGGCCATGATCCCATGGTGATTTTCGCCGCAAGACCATCAGGAAGCATTCTTGGAATGTTCTCAATGAACCCTCCACCGGTGATATGGGAAATCCCTTTAACATTGAACTGGCTGATGATGTCAAGAATCTCCTTCACATATATTTTCGTAGGTGTTAAAAGACTGGCCCCAATGGTCTGATTCAACTGGTTATGATATACAGACAGCTCCTTCAGTGATTCACCAACGATTTTCCTGACAAGTGAAAATCCATTGCTGTGTACTCCTGATGAAGGTAATCCGATAAGAACATCGCCTTCAGTGATTTTGCTTTTATCAATAATCTTATCTTTGTCAACAATACCTACCGCAAAACCGGCTAAGTCATACTCATCAAGCGCATAGAACCCAGGCATTTCTGCAGTTTCACCGCCGACAATGGCACAGTCAGACTGAATACACCCGTCTGAGATCCCTTTTAGAATCAATTCTATTTTTTCAGGATAATTCTTGCCGCATGCAATATAGTCCAGGAAAAAAAGCGGTTTTGCTCCGCTGCATATGATATCATTCACACACATGGCAACCGCATCGATACCAATGGTGTCATGTTTATCAAGCACAAATGCCAGTTTGAGTTTCGTACCTACGCCATCTGTTCCAGATACTAAAACAGGTTGTCTGTAGCCGGAAAGATCAGGCATGAATAGCCCGCCGAATCCTCCAAGTCCTGACAATACACTTTTATTAAACGTTTTTTCAACGTGTTTTTTCATCAATTCAACACTTTTATAGCCAGCTTCTACATCAACACCGGCCTGTTTGTATTCATTCATAAAAACTCCTTTTAACCACAACTGTTTTTTTCTACTTCATCAGGTACATCCATCGGATAATTGCCATTAAAGCAAGCTGTGCAAAATCCCAGTGTTGACCCGACTGGTGTTCTTAGCAGTCCTTCCAGACTTAAATATGCCAGACTGTCTGCTCCGATTAATTCTCTGATTTCTTCGATGGAACTATATGAGGCAACAAGCTGTTTTCTGGTAGAAGTGTCAATTCCAAAGAAGCATGGGAATTTATACGGCGGTGAGCTGATTCTCATGTGGACTTCTTTTGCACCTGCTTCCTTAAGCATCGTCACAATCTGTCTGGTGGTGGTACCTCTTACAATCGAGTCATCAATCAAAACAACTCGTTTACCTGTCACTTCACTTTTAATGGGGTTGAACTTAATCGAAACTCCTTTTTCTCTGGTTGCCTGTTCAGGTTGTATGAAAGTCCTTCCTACATATCTGTTTTTAAGAAGGCCATGACCATATGGAATGCCGCTTTCTCTTGAAAATCCTAATGCCGCATCTAACCCGCCTGATGGTGCTCCGATAACAATATCAGCTTCTACTGGATGTTCCTTGGCGAGAATTCTTCCTGCTTCCACTCTGGCCATATGTGTACTGACACCATCTACATTACTGTCTGGTCTGGCGAAGTAGACATGTTCAAAAATACATAATGAAGAAGCTTCTTTTTTATCACTTTTATGACTTTCAAGATTCCCTTCTTCATCTATCAGTACAATTTCCCCGGGTTCAATATCTCTGATGAACTTGGCACCGACAGCATCAAGTGCACAGCTTTCCGAGGCAATAACATAGGAATTACCGGTTTTTCCAATACAAAGCGGTCTGATACCAAACGGATCTCTTATTCCGACAAGTCTTTTTGGTGTGATCATGGTAATGGCATAGGAACCTTTTATTTCATTCATCACTTTTTTAATTGTGTCAACAATGTCATTGCTCATGACTCTGTATCGTGAAATAAGATTGGCAATGACTTCTGTGTCATTGGTAGACTGGAAAATAGCTCCCTGTGATTCCAGTTCATCTCTTAATACTGAAGCATTGACAAGGTTTCCGTTATGAGCGATTGCCATATTACCGTTTCGATATCTGAGTACCATTGGCTGAGCATTGGACACTGATGAATCTCCGGTTGTTGAATATCTGACATGTCCGATTGCCACATTGCCCTGCAGCTGATTCAATATGACTCTGTCAAACACTTCAGGAACTAATCCCATGTCCTTATGACACAATATGGTATTACCACTTTTAACAGCAATCCCTGCACTTTCCTGTCCCCTGTGCTGAAGTGCATAAAGTCCATAGTAAACCATTCTGGCTGTATCAAAGTCATCATTGTTGATAATCCCGAATACACCACAAGCTTCTTTTTGTTTCTCCATTAGAAAGTCATTCATTTTGTTTTATATTTCCTTTTCAATTAAATCTTTGAGATTTTCATTTTTCTGATTCACTTTTTTCTTCATATTCTCTTTATATTGTTTCATTCCCGCTCTCAGAAACTCATGCTTGACTGAAAGAATCTGGATGGCAAGCAAAGCGGCATTCAGTGCGCCGTCGATTGCAACGGTAGCCACAGGAATCCCCGGAGGCATCTGTACTATGGATAAAAGAGAATCCATTCCATCAAGTGTGGATGATTTAATGGGTAATCCAATGACCGGAAGTGCTGTAAACGCAGCAAGAACCCCAGGTAAATGAGCCGCTTTACCCGCAGCGGCAATAATCAGTTCATACCCGTTACTCTCGGCATTTCTGGAAAGTGCAGAAGCTTCTTCAGGAGTACGGTGTGCAGAACAGACTTCAGCGGTGAATTCAATGTCAAATTGTTTCAGTGTTTTCAGGCATTCCTTGACTACAGTAAAATCAGAGTCACTGCCCATGACAACAAGTACTTTTGGTTTTACATTCTCAATCATTCGATTCCTCCAATAAAAAAAGTAAGGCTTTTATATGTGAAGCCTTACTGGTTGTACAGTAATTACTCCACTCATAGTCGGAAATTTTCGGGATTCCGGTAGAAACGTTTCGCCCCATCCATGCGAAATATATACGAGTGATTATTCATATTGAAATACTATCAAAGGACCCACTCTTTGTCAATTAAATATACCTTCTTTACTTAGAAAATATCAAGAAAAAGTCTGAAAAAAACATATATATCAATAAAGACAAATTTTATAAAAAGGTTTTATTTCGCAATATAATTATGATATTATATAAACATCTGACATGAAATACATAAAACTATTATTTTTAGGGGGATATTCTATGAAAAATATGTTAAAAAGAAATATCAGATGGATGGTAATTTTTGCTTTACTTGTATTTTACATCAGCATCAGTATTACCGCTACCTTAGCAGCTGCTCCGACACTGTCTTTTAGTCCGATTGTCTCTATTCCGGTTATTTCGATACCGCCGCTTGTCACCGGGCCAAAGACTGACACCTTTACTGTGGAAAAAAATTCAACCGACAACCTTCTTGATGTGCTGATCAACGATCCTGACGGTACTGAGCTTCTTGATCTTGCAAGTCTGCCATCACATGGTACTGCTACAATAAAACATGTTTACATTAACATTCCTCCATATATTCATTATGACTTAAATGTAGGCATACTATATACTCCTAATGCGGGGTATACCGGTTCTGATCAGTTTGAGTACCGGGCATTATACAATGGAATGTATTATTATGTTCTCGTCAACATCACAGTTGTTGCAGATAATCTGGCTCCGGTTGCGGTCGCTGACTCCTATACCATTTCAGCTGGCCCAACAAAAACGCTTCAGGTCACCCTGAACGATTATGATCCTGACAGTGACCCGATTTCAATTAACAGTCAGAGCGATATCTCTGTACCTCTTAATGGGACAGCTATTCTGACAGCAGTCGGGTCAAACATCATGTATACACCAAATGCTGGATTCACCGGTAATGATCAATTTACCTATAAAATCTATGATGGTTCTCTCTATAGCGAAGAGGTCACTGTCAATGTAGTTGTCACCGCAGAAAATCATGCACCGGCAGGTAATGATGACACCTATACTACCTCTTACAACAATTTCCTGAATATTCTGCCTGACAGCGGTGTTCTAGGAAATGACAGCGACCCGGATGGTGATCCCATCACAGTGTCAACATTTACACAGCCTGCTTCAGATGGAGTGGTTGATTTAAGACCTGATGGAAGTTTTGTTTTCTTTCCGACCGGAAGCAGTGCCGTTGATGTTACTTTCACTTATGAAGTTACTGACGGTTCTCTGACAGATCAGGCCACAGTGACCATTGCGGTTACCGCTCCTGTAGAGCCAAGTGCTTCTCCGACACCGACGCCGACGCCGACGCCGACGCCTACACCAACTCCAACTCCAACTCCAACTCCTACTCCTACACCAACGCCAACGCCAACAGCTACAGCTACACCTACTCCAACACCAACAGTTACAGCGACACCAACTCCGACACCAGTTGCATCATCATCAGCAACGCCTGTTCCATCTGTCATACCATCACCTGTTGCTTCAACGAGTTTTTCACCAGCTCCTAGCCCTACTTTGACTGCATCTGCTGAACCTTCTGCAAGTGAAGTGATTGAATCATCATCTGAACAACCGGAAGAAAGTATATCACCCTCTCCTACGCCTGTTCCGACAGCTGAAGATGATAAAGATGTTCCGGTTGAAAGGCCATACATCATTATTATCATCATAATGGGTGTCATAATTATAGTTGTTGTCACAGTATTGTTCTTGAGATTCAAGAAATAAAAATCATTTACAGTCAATATAAAAGCTTCATCATTCGATGAAGCTTTTATTCTTTATGTCTTCTTTTAATTGAGCAATCATTGTTACAATCTCTTCAAGCGTTTCCTGATGAATATTGATTCTGTAAGTGTCTGCCTGGTCATGGGTACCAATATGGTTGCTGATGTCGTTATCAAGTATATAGGAAGTGCAGGTCTTACAATATGTAAGAATATCATAGTTCTTCCCTTCTTTGTTCTTTATTGTCAGTGCTTTTCCTGAGCATTCATTTTTATCGAATAACGATCCGTTGATGCAGTATTTACTTTTCATAGCAGCAAGTTTCCCATATACAATCTGTTCAATGGGATATTGACTATACCCGAGAATATATTCCATGTTGCTTTCGCTGCTTTCAACCGAGCTTGTGATCATTAAAATGTTTCCCAGTTTCTCATACGCCAGAATAGTCCATGGATTAGTGATGTTCAATCCATAATCAAGGTAATTCTGTTCATCAATCAAACCGATATTGGACACCAGTGTATCAGGATGACTGATGTTGTTCTCTTCCATCCAATAAACCACTTTCTGATCTTCTTTCGAGGTTTTTGCTTCATAAGGGAGATAAATGATATCAGCATCAAGTTTACTTAAATCAATATCATTTCGTTTTTTATAGAAAAATACTGATATTTTCTTTTCAAACTGCTTCTCTCTGTCTGGGATATGCATCTCTTTTATCTGATGTGTCTTGACAGTTACTTTCATGCTTTCATAAACCTGATCAAGCAGATTTCTTCTCATTTCATTGATCTTTGCAATTGGATAATATGCGTTCTCATCTATCTCATCATTAGTGATATTCATTTCAAATACGGTATTACCGCATTTTAGCAACTGAGAAATGATTCTTTCTTTCATGCTGTTATTAGCCACTTCACATTTCTGATTGCCAGTCACTGTCATGTCTTTGCATACCAGACTCGGATAGTCACCAACCTTGAAATAAGCATTCACCTCAAGTGTTGTCTTAACTTTGAACTCATCCTGGAAAGATACCTGCAGTTCTTTATCCAGGCTCTTATCAAAAGTAAGATACACTTCAGAATTCTCTTCAGGGAAAATTCCTCCTGCAATAATTGAGACAAGGTTACCTTTTTTCCCAATCAGTCTGACATACATTCCGGTATTACCTGAATCAAAGGAAATACCATCACCGCTTTCAATATCAAAATCTGTTTTTATAACAATCAAATCTTTATTTCTGTTTGATGTCAGTACTGTACCGATTTTTAAACCGGAATTTTTAGAGCTGGTATAGGCAAATATGTTTTTACCTGGTTTTTCAAAAAGATAAGAAGAAAAAAATCCGTTTCTGTTAAATACCTGAAGTAATTTGCTGTACTCTTCTTTTTTGTATCGGCCGTTAATGGCATTTCGATAAGAGCTGACCACCTGAGCCACATAAACCGGACTTTTCATCCTGCCTTCTATTTTCAGTGATGTCACACCGCTTTTTATGATTTCATCAATTTTTTCTATGGTACAGACATCCTTCGGACTTAGTATGAAACAGTCTTCAATGACCTTACCGTTTTCCATGACTTCATACTGCAGTCTGCATGGCTGTGCACATAATCCCCTGTTCCCGCTTCTTCCGCCATTCAGAGAACTCATGAGGCATTGTCCTGAATAGGAGACACATAAAGCACCATGGACAAACACTTCCACTTCAGCATCAAGTTTTCCAATGTCACTTAGTTGCTTGATAGACACTTCTCGACCGATGACTACTCTGTCAAACCCCAGTTTTGTCAGATTCCTGACCCCTTTTTCATTTATAGCAGTGCATTGTGTACTGGCATGAAGTCGTAAATCCGGAATATGCTTTTTAATGTTATATGCCAGACCTAAATCCTGTACTATCACAGCATCTACACCATGGTTGTATGCAAAAAGTGCTGCATCCATCGCTTTATCCATTTCGTCTGAATTGATTAATGTATTTAATGTAAGATAAACTTTTTTGCTCCTGACATGGCAGAAATCAACTGCCTCCAGAAAATTATTCCTTGTAAAATTATCTGCCCTTTTTCTGGCATTGAATTCATCAAGTCCGAGATAAACGGCATCTGCGCCATTCAGTATTGCCGCTTTAAGGCATTCCATGTTCCCAGCGGGAGCCAGTAATTCAATCATTAATATGTATCCACCAAACTTCGTATTTTAATATTTTCACGTATCATTTCAACAGACATGTTTTTAATGTCACTATCTGTCTCCACCATAATAGTCTTTTCCTCATCTTTATACAAGTCAAAGAAATTATCGCTGAATATT
>JAFGUQ010000110.1 GCA_016938455.1 Clostridia bacterium | reverse complement strand
TTATAATAAATATATTATATTAAAAAGGAAATTGAAATGAAAGAAGATTATAAAGTTTTAAGAAATCTGGCTACTAAGAAGCGTGAAATAGTAGAAATGTTTAATAACGATAGAAACATCAGACTGTGGAAAGATACCAATGATTTGAAGTCAAATCTGGCTCCGGTTCAGATATACCAAGTCCCCTGGCATGAGATAAATCATGAGCAGTTAGCGTTGAAATGCAAGAATAAATATCTGAGGGAGATTGAGGACGGCATCAGAAAAGAAATTTATACTATGCAGCATTTCCCATGCAATATGATATTCAAAAACGAAATCATGTGTGAAGCAGTAGTTTATGACAGTGATTTCGGACTGAAAGAAAGATCCAAGACAATCAGCCCTGAAAAGGGGAGCCGGGCTTTAGCAAGGCAGTTCAAACCAAGTATCAGAGGTCCTGAAGATATTAAGAAACTGAAACAACCGGAAATTTATTATGATGAAAAACTGACCATGAGAAGATTTGCAGTATTGAAGGACATATTTGACGGAAGATTGGAAGTCAGATTGACCGGAAAAAGGGGATACTGGTTTACTCCATGGGATAATCTCGTCAGATACACAGGTGTGGAACAGATGATGATTGACCTGATTGAGAGACCTGAATATATTGAGGAGCTGGTGAATCATTTTGTTCAGTTATCGTTATTCAGATTAAAAACATATAATGAACTGAATGTCTGGGGTTCAAATAACAATAATGTCAGTGTCGGATCTGGAGGTTATGGCTATACACATGATCTGAAAGAAGAAGAAAGAAACAACATCGGCACAAGCACTAAAGAAATGTGGGGGTGCGGGAATGCACAGGTATTTTCAGAAGTATCTGAGCAGATGCACTGGGATTTTTCATTGAAGTATGAAATTAAGTGGCTTGAAAATTTCGGCCTTAACTATTATGGCTGCTGTGAGCAGCTTCATAACAAGATTGGAATTCTTGAAAAGATACCAAATCTGAGAAAGATATCAATGAGTCCATGGGCAGACCTGAAAAAAGCAGTGGAAGTCATTGATAACAGGTATGTTCTGTCGATTAAACCTAATCCTTCCTATCTGGCGATGGATGCCTTTGATGATGATGTCATCAAAAAGGAAATCAATGATATTCTTGACAAGTCAGAGAACAGCAGCAAAGAAATCATATTAAAAGATATCAGCACTGTGAAACATCAGCCTGAGAGAATAGACAGATGGGCAGCTATTGTCATGGAAGAAATTAAGAACAGATACAATTAAGTTGCAATTCATCATCTAGTTATTGTATATTAATATTCATAAAAAACGACAGGAGACTTACAATGAAACAGGGAAAATACTATATCACTACTGCAATTGCCTATACATCAAGCAGACCACATATCGGGAATTCTTATGAAGCAGTTATGGCTGATGCCATGGCCAGATATATGCGAATGGCAGGATATGATGTGTTTTTCCAAACCGGTACTGATGAACATGGACAGAAAATTCAGGATAAGGCGAAAGAAGCTGATAAAACACCGAAAGAATATGTTGATGAAATTGCTGCTGCCATCAAATCAAACTGGGATTTACTTGGGACAAGCTACGACAAATTCATCAGGACGACTGATGAGGACCATGAAAAAAAAGTGCAGGAGATTTTTACAAAGCTTTATGACAAAGGAGATATTTACAAAGGGCATTATGAAGGTCTCTATTGTACTCCCTGTGAATCATTCTGGACTGAAACCCAACTTTTAAACGGAAATTGCCCGGATTGCGGGAGACCGGTTATTCAGGCAAAAGAAGAAGCCTATTTTCTGAAACTGAGCAAATATCAGGAAGCGTTAATCAGACACATTGAAGAGAATCCTCAGTTTATTCAACCTGAGTCAAGAAAAAATGAAATGATCAATAATTTTTTGAAACCGGGACTGCAGGATCTTTGTGTTTCAAGAACTTCTTTTGACTGGGGTGTAAAAGTCCCTTTTGATGAAAAACATGTCATTTATGTGTGGATTGATGCACTAAGTAACTACATTACAGGAATCGGATATGATGCTAAAGGAAACCACAGCGATCTATTCAATAAATTCTGGCCTGCCAATGTTCACCTAATCGGAAAAGATATTCTTCGTTTTCATACAATTTACTGGCCAATCCTATTAATGGCACTTGATTTACCTTTACCGAAGCAAGTATTCGGACATTCATGGCTATTAGTAGGTGAAGGTAAGATGAGCAAATCAAAAGGGAATGCAATTTATGCAGAATATCTTGTGAAGCACTTTGGTGTTGATGCAGTCAGATATTATCTGCTAAGTGAAATGCCTTTTGCCCAGGACGGATCAATCACTTATGAGCTGGTGATTGAAAGAATAAATTCTGACTTGGCCAATACACTTGGTAATCTTGTGAACAGAACTATTACCATGACTCAGAAGTATTTTGATGGAATGGTCTTACCAAAAGGGGAAGTGCAGGAGATTGATAATGAACTGATCAGTTTGGCAATGGCTTTACCTGATAAAGTAAAAGAAAAAATGGAACAGTTTAAAATCGCTGATGCGATTAATGAGATTTTTAACCTGCTTAGAAGAAGCAATAAATATATCGATGAAACAGCACCGTGGGTATTGGGAAAAGAAGAGAAAAGCAAGGGAAGACTGGCTACAGTTCTATACAATCTGCTTGAAAGCATTCGCTTTTCAGCAGTTCTTCTGACACCGTTCATACCGGAGACAGCTTCAAAGATTTTAGATCAGTTGAATACCAGTCAGCGGTCATTAGATTCACTTCAGTCATTTGACGGAATGGCTGTTAACCGGAAACTGAATCTTCCTGAAATTCTATTTGCACGAATTGATGGTGCAAAGAAACTGGAAGAAATGGAAAATGAACAGGCAATTCCTAAAAAAGATCAGGTTCCTTCAGTATCGTTTGATGACTTTTCAAAACTCTCATTTAAAGTCGCAAAAGTAGTGGAAGCTACTGCGATTGAAGGATCTGACAAATTACTGAAACTTATCATTGATCTGGGAGATGAAAAAAGGCAGATTGTTTCAGGGATTGCACATGATTACAAACCTGAACATATGGTTGGTAAAAATGTAGTTGTCATCACAAATTTACAACCTGTGAAAATAAAAGGTGTTTTGTCTGAGGGGATGATTCTTGCCACTGATGATAAAAATGGACTGCATCTCATTGTTCCGGATTCAGACACAGAACCTGGAAGCAAAGTAAGGTAAACATGAATATTCTAGTCACTGGCGGATTTGGGAATATTGGTCTTGGAGTGATAAAAGAAGCCACTAAAAGGGGACATGATGTCATTGTCTACGAAAAATTTAATAAAGCAAATAATAAAATGTCACAAAAACATAAAGACCACTATAAATCTGTCATCTGGGGGGATATAAGAAACCTTGAACAATTGTACCCTGCAGTCAGGGATGCTGATGTCATCATACATCTGGCTTCACTGATTCCGCCTGAAAGCGAAAAAGATATCAGTGTCACTCACGATGTCAATACTAAGGGCCTTGAAAATGTGATTAACTCTATTATCATATCAAAAAAGGATATTAAGCTGGTTCATCTATCTTCGATTTCTGTCGTAGGATTTACACAGGAAATGACACCTCCTGTTAAAATTGATTCCCCCTATCATGGAACCAATCATTATTCAGTCACCAAAATTGCCTGTGAAGAAATGCTTGATGTTTCAAAAGTAACCTGGTGCATTCTGCGGCCAGCCAATGTCATCAGTGCTCATCAAAAAATGTCTTTTAAAAATGTCGACGCCTTATTCACGATTCCTCTTGACTATAGAATGGAAACGATTTTTGATGATGATGTCATCGATGCTATCCTTAATGCAGCAGAACTGATGGTGAATAGTCATACTCTTGACAGAAAAAAACTGTTTCTCGGGGGAGGAGAGAAAAAAGGTCACTGGCATATTTACAGAAGCTATATTGAAACTTATCTGAGTTTGTTGAAGCTGAAAGTTCCTCCAGACAGATTTTTTTCGAAGGAAAAGACATATCATGACTGGTATGACACTGAAGAAGCACAGAATCTTCTGCATTTTCAGAATGGTGATTATCATGATTTCATTAAAGCAACCAGTATGAAACATAAAAAGTTTTCTGCATTATCAAAAGTCATGGACTATATTTTCAAGGTAAGGATGGAGAAGAGCTTTCTCGATAGCGAAGACAAAAGAAAGGGAATAAAAAAATGAAAACCCGTTGGATAAAACT
>JAFGUQ010000109.1 GCA_016938455.1 Clostridia bacterium | reverse complement strand
TACATGCGATTTATTATACTTTTATTATACCATTTTACATGTAAAAAGCCCACTGTTCTAAAACAGTAGACTTTTTCAGTGACCTCTCAATATGGGGTATTTAGGGATAAAGTATGCTATGGATGCCATAAATCACAAAAACGTACCTAAAAGAATCAAGACAGATTCGAAAGTTATTACTAAAGAAAATATGTATTTGCCTGAAAATCAGAAACTTGTATTTCCCTTCATTGATTAAAGACATATTGTTGTTTTTCACAAATTTTCTGTTGTTTTTCAAATTCAGCTTTTTTAATCTTACCTATACAATACTTATATAAACAGTTTGTAATGAAGGGGATTAAAATGAGTGAGATTCTTCTTGAAATGAAAGGAATAGATAAGCATTTTCCAGGGGTACATGCTTTAAAAAAGTGTAATTTCAGTTTAGAAAAAGGAGAAATACATGCACTAGTTGGAGAAAATGGTGCAGGTAAATCGACCTTGATGAATATTTTAACGGGTATTTTATCATATGATGCCGGTGAAATATTTTTCAATAATGAGAAACATATTTTCAAATCACCTAAACAAGCTCAAGTTGCAGGTATTTCAATGGTTCATCAGGAATTGAATCTGATGAGCAATCTGACTGTGGCACAAAATATATTTATGGGAAGAGAAAGTAAAGGCCTTTTCTTAAATGAACGATCAATCAATAAAAGAACCAAAGAATTGTTTAACAGACTTAGCTTTTCAATTAATCCTGAGGAGAAAGTAGAAAATCTTTCAGTTGGTCATCAGCAGATCGTGGAAATAGCAAAAGCGGTATCTTACAATGCGAAAATTATTGTTTTTGATGAACCTACCGCTACGTTAACTGACACTGAAATCAATCAGTTGTTTTCTGTTATGCACGAACTCAGAGAAAAAGGGGTCAGTATGATCTATATTTCTCATAGAATGGCTGAAATCAAGCGAATCTCAGACCGGGTCACTGTGATGAGAGATGGAGAGTATATCGGTACTGAAATATCTAGTGAAGTAAAAATTGAGCAGATTATTCAAATGATGGTTGGAAGGGTCATTTTTGAAAGCCATAAAAAGATTTCTTCTATTTCCTCTGAAGCACCTGTAGTTCTGGAAGTCAAGAATTTCAGCTCTTTGGATGTTAAAGATGTCTCCTTTAAACTGTATAAAGGAGAGATTTTAGGATTTGCAGGACTGATCGGAGCTGGAAGAACAGAACTTGCCAGGCTCATTTATGGAGCTGATAAAAAAACTGATGGTGAACTGTTCATTAAAGGTAAAAAAGTAGACATCAATCATCCATATCAGGCAGTGAAAAACGGAATAGGATATCTTTCAGAAGACAGAAAGCGATATGGAGTGGTTTTAGGAATGAACATTGCAGACAATATTGTTTTACCTAAACTGGATGATTATGTTTCGCATGGAATCATCAATGAAAGAAAGATTTCAGAAATAGTCAAAGAGTATATAGAGAAAATCAATATTAAAACTCCGTCTGAAAAGCAGATTGTTAAGAATTTATCAGGTGGGAATCAACAAAAAGTGATTATTGCCAAATGGTTGTTAAAAAATTGCGATATTCTGATTTTTGATGAACCTACCAGAGGAATCGATGTTGGAGCGAAAAGCGAGATATATAAGCTGATGAACAGTCTGTCAGCCATGGGAAAAACCATTATCATGATATCTTCAGAACTTCCTGAACTGTTAAGGATGAGTGACAGAGTGCTTGTCATGTGTGAAGGGAAACATACGGCGACACTTGAATCAGAAGATATTGACCAAAATACAATTATGAACTACGCAACACAACAATAAAAGGAGATTAAAATGATTAAAAATTTAAAACTTGGAGGCATGCAAAAGATATTGGCATTTACTGCTTTGATTATTATCTATGTATTCTTTTCAATAACTGGTAATAATTTCAATTCAGCAGCCACTTCACTGAACATTCTTGCAGCTTCATATTATGTGGGTTTTCTGGCCATCGGAGCTACTTTTGTCATTATATCAGGAGGGATTGACTTATCTCTTGGTTCATTGATGATGTGCTCAGCTTTGATAGGAGGAGAACTTTATCGCGACTCACACTGGCCATTATGGCTGTGCATGCTGATGATGATTGGATTTGCGACTTTTATCGGTCTTTTAAATGGATTGATGGTGACAAAGTTAAAGTTACCTCCCTTTATAGCTACTTTAGGAACAATGATGGTCTGCTTGGGTTTTGGATCCATCATCACAGGTACTTCATCTAAATACTTTCCGACAATACTTGAAAGTGACGGATGGTTTATTACTACATTTTTCAAGTCGTCCAGTGGTGTTCCCATGGGAGCATTCTTCCTTCTGGTGTTTTTTGTCATCGCATTTATTGTATTAAACAAGACTAAAATCGGCAGATATATTTTTGCTATCGGAAACAATGAAGAAGCAGTCAGATTATCAGGTGTGAAAGTTGATTTATGGAAAACTCTGGCTTATGTCATTAGTGGAATCAGCGTCGGTGTTGGTTCAATATTGTATTCAGCTACTTATATTGTCGTTATTCCAAACACAGGAAATGGAATAGAGCTTCAGGCAATTGCAGCAGTCGTCATCGGAGGTACTTCACTGTCCGGGGGGATTGGTTCACTGACTGGAACAATGATTGGTGTGTTTATCATGAGCATTTTGAAAAATGGACTGATATCAATGAGCCTTCCAGCTCCTTATCAGACCTTCTTTACAGGATTAGTAGTCATTGGTGCGGTATTGATTGATGTGTACCGTAACAAGAAAAAGAATATGATAAAACTATAGAAATGTAGTTTATTATACAAATAATTAAGGAGGAATAATTTATGAAAAGAACAAGCTTAATCAAGGGTGTCAGTCTGATAATGATTATTGTATTGTTAGGAGCTTTATTTGCAGGATGTACCGGAAAAACTCAAACTGAAGGTGAGAAATACATCTCAGTCATAGCTAAAGGCTTCCAGCATCAGTTCTGGCAGGTAGTAAAAATGGGTTCTGAGCAAGCCGCAAAAGACCTGGGGGTTAAGATTTATTTTACTGGCCCAGAAGGTGAAAGTGCTCAAAGTACTCAAGTAGATATGTTAAATGCAGAGCTGGCAAAGAATCCAAGTGCTATAGCTCTTGCAGCATTAAACACTGAAGCTGTTTTATCGCAGTTGAAAGAAGCTTATGATAAAGGAATTCCTGTAATAGGTTTTGACTCCGGTGTTCCAAATGCTCCGGCAGGACAGATTGCTGCTAATGCATCAACAAACAATGAGAATGCAGCTGGAATAGGTGCAGAAAAAATGTTTGAAGCAATTAAAACAGAAGTAAAAGCGGCAACAAAAGCTTCTCCGGTTGTCATTGTAGTATTGTCACAGGATGCTACCAGCGCTTCTATTACCGGAAGAACCAAAGGCTTTACAGAAAAAATGTATGATTTAGTTACAGCTGAAGGTGTGGCAGCTGCGGTAACCGGTGGTTATGCTGCAGTTAATAAAGGTGATGAAGCCAATGCAGCGGTAAAGATTGAAGTGGTTATAGGAGCAACACCTGATATCACTGATATGACCAATGCAGCAAGCGGTGTACTGAATACTGATAATGTAAGAGGAATTTTCTTATCAAATGAAGGTGCAGTCAATGGATTGCTCGCTGCAATCAACTCCGGATCTGTATTACAGCCAAATATCAAAGTAGTAGGATTTGATGCTGGTGCTGGACAGAAATCAGCTGTCAGAAGCGGATTGTTCCTGGGTTCTATTACACAGGATCCTTACCAGATCGGTTATCAGGCAGTCGCATTGGCAGTAAAAGCTTCCAATGGTGAAACTGTAAAAGACATTGATACAGGAGCAAAATGGTATGATGCAAGTAACATGGATCAAACTGACATAGCACAACTGCTGTATGATTAATCAATAATTTGTAACAGTAAAAAGCCCTCTGCAATAATCAGAGGGTTTTTTAATTTAACGTATCTTGTGGCAAACCCTTCGTTGTATCTACTTACTGTTTTTCAAAATATCTCTTATCTTGTAAAGTAAAACATTTTTTTGGCTTTTTTCTTATTTTGCTAATTACCATAACCAATATGCAAATAACAAATGCAACAGTCGGAAAATTTATGACAATTTAAATAAAAACACCATATTGAATGGAAAGTTCGGGAGCAATAACTGCACTCTCTTTAAAGGCTGCTTTTAAAGCTGTAACGTGAAGATTACCAAATAATAATGATATGAAAGGCATGCTAATATCTGCAACTAGTGAGGATCCAGTATTTTACAGATAAACCTGTGATGGTGTGGGTCGTAGAAGTGAGAAGTGATTTGATCATTATGCTTGCTTTACAAAAAAGGATATTCGGATTTAAGTATTGGATATAATGTTTTATTTCATATATTCAGGTATATGGGGAATCTGAAACAGCGAGTGTATAAGACGACAAAGAAAAATCCAGTGTAATATCTGATTCAATATATATTAACCATTCCAGAAGTAAAAAGCTTCTTCTTACATGAACAATGATAATAGGTCTTGATAAATAATGATAACTATATTTACATATTGCTAAATGAATGAT
>JAFGUQ010000108.1 GCA_016938455.1 Clostridia bacterium | reverse complement strand
TCCATCAAAATCATTAAATGAAATTTCAACATATTTTGCATAGGTATTGCTTCTAAGTGTAATAACATACCGGTTGTCTGTCTGTGACACCTCATAGTTGATTAACGGCTTTTTAAAATCAAAATATTTCTGAGGGACAAATATGATGGAAGAGGAAAACAGTTCATTATTTTCATTTTTAAACTCATACTTCAGATAGGCTGATTTTGCTGATTCAAAATCACTCAGCAGTGATTGAAAATCCAAATGACAGACTGGAAAATCAGTATGCTCACTGACAGTTATTTCATGTTTTCCATGGTCAAGCACCTGTCTGTCTGCTGTCTCAAGCGACCATGCAACTGTCCCTTTTTGAATGTGTTTACTTTCATTGCTCACATGAATTGTTGCTTTAAAACCTTCTTCTTCAACAGAAATCAATGTAGGTGCATAAAATTTCTTTGCAAAATAATGAAGTGCTTTCCAGCGATTAAAGCAATCAATGGATGACCATGAAGGACCCGGCCAGCAGTCATTATACTGCCAGTATATGGATCCCATGCATCTTCCCCTGTTTCTTCTCCAGTGTTCTACCCCATATTTGATGGCTTCTGCCTGAAGCAGCTGTGACACATAAAGAAGACTGTCAAAATCATTCGGGTATCTGAAATTCTTTGACAGATAACTTAAAATTCTTCCATTAGCCCCATCATTTTTCTGATGACTTTCCATGATATATGAAAACACGTTCTGATCCTCTTTTAAAGTGAAGGTTTCCACAGTTTTTAGACATGGGAAAGACTGGAATCCAAACTCTGAGCAGAAGCGGAAATAGTACTTTCGATAATCCTGAAACGGTTTCTCTTTATGCCATACATCCCAGTAATGAACATCTCCTCTGTTTTCAGCATTTGGCTCATCAAATCCTCCACCTGAAGATGGTGAGGCTGGCCAGTAGAGTCGGTCAGGATCTTCTTTTTCTGCTATTTTCTGAATAATATCCTCAAAGAGAACAAGATACTCATCCATTTGCTCTTGTTTCCGTCCTTCTGTCTGCTCATCTTTCCATAACCATTCCATCTCATTGTTTCCACACCATAAAGCAATGGATGCATGGTGTCTTAACCGTCTGACATTATCTTTAATCTCCTCTTTAATTGTATCGACAAACACCTGGTCATCAAGTCTGTATTCTGCACAGGCGAACATGAAATCATGCCAGACCATTAACCCGTGTTGATCACACAAATCAAAGAAATAGTCAGCAGGGTATATTCCACCTCCCCATACTCTGATACTGTTGAAATTAGCTTTCACAGCCATCTCAATGACCTTCTCCGTTCTCTCCCTTGAGAGTCTCGGCAAAATACAGTCTTCAGGAATGTAGTTGGCACCTTTTGCAAAGATTTCAATCCCGTTCACCATGAATGTAAAACTCTCTCCGAATACATCTTTTTCACGTTTCACTTCCATAGTCCGTAAGCCGATGCTGTATTTTTTTGAATCAACCGCTTCATTGTCATGCAGTAAAGTAAATGAGAATGTATACAGATACTGTTCTCCATATTCTCTTGGCCACCATAAATGAGGCTGACTGATAATCACTGGCTTATCACTGACAAGTTCACTGGTAATCAGCACATGATCTTCATCAAAAACATCAAGTCTGAGGGACATCTTATGATCTCCCACAATATTTTTTCTGATGTGGATATCTACTGAATCTTTATTATGCTTCTGAGTGATATAGATATCTTCTATATATCCCTTATTATATGTTTCCAAATAAACATCTCTGAAAATCCCCTGATCAGGTATAGCAGGACCCCAGTCCCAGCCAAACATATAATGAGCTTTTCTGATATACTGATAACCGTCTCTTGCATTGACACCCCAGGCATATCCTCTGTTTTTCCACTTTTTTTCAATATATTGAACAGGAGAATAGAGAATGACTTTTATTTGGTTCGTTCCTGGAACACTTTCATCTCTGATGTCAAAGCGGTAAGTGCGATGCATATTATCAGTAGAGGCTATTTTCTTGTCATTAAGATATATATCTGAAATGGTATCAATCCCTTCAAAACATAAAAAGAGATAATCACTTTCAAGTTGTTCTTCTGATATGACAAAGGATTTTGTAAATATGAAGTCATCTCTTGATATGTCATAGGCAATCTTTTCATTGTCCCTGAAATATGGGTCATCAATCACACTGTTTTTATAGTATGTGTCAATGACACTCCCGGGAATGCTCGCAGAGTAAGTATGTGTGGAACCTTTTTTGCAGATTGTCCAGTTTTCATTTAAAAGCTGTTTCATATTGTCTCTCCAATTCAATGATATATTTGTCATTATAGCACATCGATATTTTATTTTGTGGTAAAATGGTATCAAATTAATTTAGGGGGAACGAATTTTTGAATACATATTTATTTTTTGATGACTTCATGATTGACTGTATCCAGAGTTTCCGGAAAAGACAATTTAAAGCAAATAAAGTGAGTACATTTCATCTCGATCAAATCACCGGCGGGCATTCCGTTGTGAAAATCGGGAATAAATATTTTATGTACTACACCACCATCAGTGATTACTCAAAAGACTGGAACAGAATGCCTTATTATTCAACCAGTGATGACGGTTTCCATTTCACCGTTATAGGTCCTATGACGGGAATGCCTGTCCCTGGTTTCAGTTTTGTGAATCAGGATAATCATACAGAAAATGATGAGGAACGGTTCAAGACTGTAATCATGAAAGTAGGAGAAAATGAAAAAAAAGGGTCAAAAGGTTATGTTGCGACAAGTCCTGATTTTCTGAACTGGAAAATCAATATGGAATACAGGATTTGTGATCATGCTTCAGATACCACCAACAATATTTTTTATAACCCGGTATTGAAAAAATATCAGGTTATCTATCGCGGCGCTTTCATTGACAGGAGAATATCCACTATCTTCTCTGATGACCTTAAAACATGGTCAGACCCGATTCTGATCATGTCTCCTACACCATTTGATGAACCATTGACTCAGTATTATGGAATGGTAGTTTATCCGTTCAATGGTATCTTATTAGGATCACTTCAACTGTACCATACCGATCCTAATGATTTTGTCCAGACAAAAATGATTGGCAAAACAGATGCAGCACTGGTTTACAGTTATAACGGGATCAACTGGAACAGAGCATCAAATGAGTTCATGATTGAACGTTCCATATATCCTGAATACGGAAGCGGTGGACTCTATCCAATGAATATGGTAGAAAGTATTGATGGAAGAGACTGGATTATCGGCGTCGGTTCAGTCATTAACGACCATGGATGCGGTTTTTCACCGGCATACCCGGACTGGGATTTCCCAGAAGCTTCAAAAGAAATCGGAAATACAGCCATCTGTTTTTATAAAATACGTAAATTCGGATTCACCGGGCTTGAATCTTACGGATATAAGAGTTATATAAGATTCAGAAAAATACAGATTCTCGGGAAGAATATTACTTTCAATGGAATTTCATCATTCGGATATATTAAATTTCAGATTAAAGATGAAAAGTACAACATCATTGATGGATTT
>JAFGUQ010000107.1 GCA_016938455.1 Clostridia bacterium | reverse complement strand
GAAATATCCTGCTTCCGCTTGGAGCTCTGTTATTGTTACTAACTCAGGGCAGGAAGAAAAAGGGAATTTTTGCAAAGATTTTCGGAGGATTGGCCAGCTTTTACGACCTGATCAATTTCATGAGTGATATTTTATCATATTCAAGACTGCTGGCATTAGGTCTTGCGACCGCAGTTATTGCCACCATTGTCAATGACATGGGCAGAATGGGTGGACTCATTGTGTTTATCGTCGTGTTCATATTCGGACATGCATTCAATTTCGCCTTGAATGCGCTTGGTGCTTATGTCCATTCCAGCCGATTGCAATATATCGAATTTTTTGGCAAGTTTTATGAAGGTGGAGGAAAAGCCTTTACACCTTTTAAAAGAAATACAAAATATGTGAGAATTAAAAACTAGGAGGATTTTAGTAGATGACACAGTACATAGTTGATTTAGGTTTAGGAAACGTATTTGCTTTCCTTGGAGCGGCACTGGCATTCCTGCTTGCAGGTATCGGCTCATCCATCGGAGTATCCATCGCGGGGCAGGCAGGTAGTGGAGTAGTTGCAGAAGATACTGACAAATTCGTCAATGTCATGATTCTTGAAGCACTTCCAAGTACACAGGGGATTTACGGATTCGTTATCGCATTCATGATCATATCAAAGATTACCGCTGCCGGAGCAGGCGGACTTGATATTCCTTCAGGTGTATATTTGCTGATGGCCGCACTTCCAATGGGAATCGTCGGTATGTTTTCAGCTATTTATCAGGGGAAAGTTGCTGCAGCAAGTATCGGTATCGTAGCAAAAAGAAGCCAGGATATGGTTAAGGGAATCATCCTGACGCTGATGGTGGAACTTTTCGCTATTTTTGCTATCTTAGTTTCAATATTAATGATTGGAAGGGTATAAACCACATGTCAGGATTGGATTTGATTATCGAAAAAATAATCACTCAGGCAAATACTCAGGCCGACAATGAAATGCAGTATGTGAAGACTCAGATTGACAAGCAGCTATCAGAACAGAAAAGCCGTTTTGAAAGAGGCATGGAGATTGAAATCAATCATGCTAAAGCAAAAGGGGAAGAAGAGTATAAAAGAGTTATTGCCAGTGCGATGCTTGAAAGCAGGAAAAACATCCTGAACCAGAAAGTGGAAATCATCAATGATGTTTTCAGTCAGGCACTGCAGAAATTAAGCGAGTTACCTGAACAGGAATACATTGATTTATTGATTCATATTTCAAAAGCATCGTTTGAAAAGGGCGCGAATACGATTATCCTCAATGAAAGAGACCAGAAAACCATCGGTAAAAAACTGGCAGCTAAATTGAAAGAGGAAGGGATTGAGGTTCAGATCAGTGATGAGACCAATAAATCTCTTGGCGGTTTAATCGTGAAAAACGGGCAGATTCAGACGAATCTGACTTTTGAATCAATCATTCGTGCTGAACGCGAAAAGCTTGAAAGTGAAGTTGTCAGAATGCTTTTTGAAGGGAGCAGATAGGTTGCAGAGAGAAATTAATTACGCCTATGCTGTAGGACGTATCAGAGTGGCAGAAAATGCCATGCTGGATAAAAATAAATATGAGAGAATGATTGATCAGCCATCAGTTGATGACTGCCTTCGTGTTCTTTATGAAGCCGGGTATCAGGAGGCCAGAGAATATGAAGATATTCTGAAAAATGAGTCTATCAAGACTTATCACTATCTGAGTCAGATATCACCTGAGCCCGATGTATTCAGAATGTTCCAGTATAAAAATGATACCCATAACATCAAAGTGCTTCTGAAAGATGAGTTTTCAAATAAGGAAAGCGACCATCTTCTTTTAGAAAACGGTTCTTATGAGGTGGCTTCACTGAAAGTCATGATTCGGGAACGATATTTCAAGGACCTTCCACAGCTTTTAAAAGAGGCCATACTTCAGGTCATTGAACAGTACAGTAAAACTAAAGATCCTCAGATTATAGATATTTTATTAGATCAGGCCTATTTCAGACTTTTTCAGAGTTTGAGCACAACCACAAGAAATGCCTACCTGATCAATTTGGCAAGAATACAGATAGACATGACCAATATAAGTGCATTTATCAGAATCAAATCAAAGATGGAAGACCTTGAACTGTTATCGAAAGTACTGATTGACGGGGGAACCATCGACAAGAAGGAATACAGCAGATATTTTCAGGAACAAATAGATGTATTCAAGGAGAAAATTGCAGTCACTGCTTATGCTGAAATTATGGAGCAGTCATTTGATAATGGCTTCAATATAACAAAACTGGAAAAAGCATGTGATAATTTCCTGATGAAATATCTGAGAAAAAGCAAGAACAAAGCCTTCGGGATAGAACCGCTTATCGGGTATATGGTAGGAAAAGAAACTGAAATCAGAAATGTGCGTATTATCCTTGTGGGAAAAATAAACCACATTGACAATGATATCATCAGGGAAAGGTTGAGAACCAGTTATGTATAAAATCGCAGTCATCGGTGATAAAGACAGCGTCCTCGGGTTTAAAGCAGTAGGACTTGACGTCATCTTTACAGATCATCTTGTTCTGGAAGATGTCATTAATGACCTTGCTAAAAGTGATTATGCCGTCATTTTTGTGACTGAGGAAGTATTCATTCATCTGCATGAAGTGATTGTCAACTACCATGATGAAATCATGCCGGCCATCATTCCTATTCCAAGTAACAAAGGAACAAAAGGAATTGGTATGAAAAATATTAGAGATGCTGCTGAAAAAGCTATTGGTGCAGACATCCTGTTTAATGATAATTAATAAAGGAAGTGAAAAAAGTGAGTAAAGGAACAATCGTTAAAGTATCAGGCCCACTGGTCGTGGCAAAAAATATGAAAGATGCCAATATGTTTGACGTGGTCAGAGTTTCAAATGAACGTCTGGTTGGTGAAATCATTGAAATGCGTGAAGACATGGCATCAATTCAGGTATATGAAGAAACATCAGGCTTAGGTCCTGGTGAACCGGTTGAAACGACAAACATGCCACTAAGTGTTGAACTCGGTCCTGGACTGATGAGTCAGATTTTTGACGGGATTCAGCGTCCGCTGGTTAAAATAAGAGAGATGACCGGAAACACGATAAAACGCGGTGTTGAAGTTGACTCTGTAGACAGAGATAATATATGGGATTTCATTCCCACTGTTGCAGTCGGTAATCTGGTTGAAAACGGAGATATTATCGGTACCGTTAAAGAAACTATTCTAGTTGATCATAAAATCATGATTCCATTTGGAATCAAAGGAGAAATCACTGAAATTTCGAAGGGGTCATTCAAAGTCACTGATGTCGTCGCAAAAGTGAAAAATGAGGATGGAGCAATAGTGGATATCACTATGCTTCAGAAATGGCCAGTCCGTGTGCAGAGACCATATAAAAACAAGTTCACACCTGAAGTACCTCTGATTACCGGCCAGAGAAGTGTTGATACACTGTTTCCGATTGCCAAAGGAGGAATGGCTGCCATTCCGGGACCTTTCGGAAGCGGAAAAACAGTTGTTCAGCATCAGCTTGCCAAATGGGCAGATGCCGACATTGTAGTCTATATCGGCTGCGGTGAAAGAGGAAACGAAATGACGGATGTTCTGATGGAATTCCCTGAACTGAAAGATCCGAAATCAGGAGAACCATTGATGAAACGTACGGTTCTGATTGCCAATACATCAGATATGCCTGTAGCTGCAAGAGAAGCGTCTATCTATACCGGGATTACCATTGCGGAATATTACAGAGATATGGGTTATGATGTCGCGATTATCGCAGACTCCACATCCCGTTGGGCAGAGGCACTCAGAGAAATGTCAGCACGACTGGAAGAAATGCCGGGTGAAGAAGGATACCCTGCTTACCTGGGATCACGTCTGGCTCAGTTTTATGAGCGAGCAGGTAAAGTCATGTCGCTTGGGATTCATGGCAGAGAAGGTTCCATATCAGCTATCGGAGCTGTATCGCCTCCAGGAGGAGACTTATCTGAACCGGTTACTCAGGCAACCATGCGTATTGTCAAAGTGTTCTGGGGACTGGATTCAGCGCTTGCCTATGCCAGACATTTTCCGGCCATCAACTGGTTGACAAGTTATTCACTTTACGCAACGAGATTATCAGACTGGTCAGCAGTCAATGTAGCGAAAGATTTTCCGAAGCTAAAGACTGATGCCATGAGATTACTTCAGGAAGAAGCTTCTTTACAGGAAATCGTCAGACTGGTTGGCGTAGATGCACTTTCTAAAAATGAACGGTTAGTGCTTGAGGCTTCTCGTTCAATCAGAGAAGACTATCTCTACCAGGATGCGATGCATGAAATTGATACCTACTGTTCACCGAATAAGCAATACAAGATGCTAAGTACCATTATGGACTTCTATTATCAGGGTAAGGAAATACTGAAGGCAGATATCGAAATTGAAGATCTGATTAATCTTCCAGTCAGAGAGAAAATAGGAAGAATGAGATTCATCGAAGAAAAAGATTTTGATCAGCATAATGAAATCATGCGTTCAGAACTTGATGAACAGATGAAACAACTAAAAGCTAAAGGTGGTGAAGTCAATGCTTAAAGAGTATAAAACAATCAGTGAGGTTGCCGGTCCGTTAATGCTGGTCAAAAACGTTGAAAACGTCAAATACAATGAACTTGGAGAGCTTGAACTATCCAGCGGAGAAATAAGAAAATGCAGAGTGCTGGAAATAAACGGGACAGATGCTGTGGTGCAGCTGTTCAACTCATCAGCCGGAATTAACCTTGCTAATACAAAAGTAAGATTTTTAGGAAGAGGAATTGAACTTGGCGTGTCAAAAGATATGCTGGGCAGAGTTTTTGACGGGATGGGGAATCCTATTGACGGTGGTCCGGAGCTGATTGCTGATATGAAACTTGATATCAACGGGACACCAATGAATCCTGCAGCAAGAAACTATCCTTCTGAATTCATTCAGACAGGGGTATCTTCCATAGATGCTTTGAATACTCTGGTCAGAGGACAGAAACTGCCAATATTCTCAGGTTCCGGTCTTCCTCATGCTGACTTAGCAGCACAGATAGCAAGACAGGCGAAAGTACTGGGAGCGGATTCTAAATTCGCTGTTGTGTTTGCAGCCATGGGAATTACCTTTGAAGAATCAGATTTCTTTATCCAGGACTTTAAAAGAACAGGTGCGATTGATAGGGCTGTCATGTTCATCAATTTAGCAAATGATCCGCCAATCGAAAGAATCGCCACACCGAGAATGGCACTGACAGCAGCAGAATACCTGGCATTTGAACAGGATATGCATGTGCTTGTCATCATGACAGATATCACCTATTATGCAGAAGCACTGCGTGAAATCTCGGCAGCCAGAAAAGAAGTTCCCGGAAGACGCGGATATCCTGGATACCTTTACACAGACCTTGCCACCATGTATGAAAGGGCAGGAAGACGTTTAGGAAATGATGGAAGCATTACCTTAATTCCCATTCTGACCATGCCTGAAGATGATAAGACTCATCCTATTCCTGACTTGACCGGATACATTACTGAAGGGCAGATTATTTTAAGCAGAGAACTGTATAAAAGAGGAATCATGCCTCCGATTGATGTTCTGCCGTCACTTTCCAGATTGAAAGACAAAGGAATCGGAAAAGGCAAGACAAGAGAAGATCATAAAGATGTCATGAACCAGCTTTTTGCCGCTTACTCAAGAGGAAAAGAAGCCAAAGAACTGGCGATTATCCTTGGAGATGCAGCACTTTCTGATGTGGATAAGCTTTATGCCAAATTTGCAGATGAATTTGAAAGACAATATGTCAATCAGGGATTTACTACCAATAGAACCATTGATGAATCAATTGAACTTGGATGGGAATTGCTGACAATACTGCCAAGAGCTGAAATGAAGAGAATCAGAGACGAATATCTTGATAAATATTATGACAAGTTTAAGATGAGGAATGAATAGATGGAAAGACTAAATGTCAGTCCCACCAGAATGGAACTCAATAAACTCAAGAAGCGTATCAAAGTAGCCAGAAGAGGACACAAGCTGCTAAAAGATAAACGTGATGAATTGATGAAAAAGTTTATTGAGATTGTCAAAGAAAACAAGGCACTTCGTGAGAAAATGGAACAGATGTTAAAAACTGCTCATTCCAGTTTTATCATTGCACGTGCCATCATGTCTTCAGAAACACTTGAAGAAGCTTTGATGATTCCGAAAAGCAAGGTGGAACTTTCAATCGGATTCAATAATATCATGAGTGTCAAGGTACCAAAATTCACCTTTGACAGTAATCAGAAAGAAGAGGGGAACATCTATCCTTATGGATTGAATACCACTTCAGGAGAACTTGACGGAGCCATATCTGATTTGACAGAGGTGCTTCCGATCATGCTCAAGCTTGCTGAGATTGAAAAGACAACGCAGCTTCTTGCCAGAGAAATCGAAAAGACAAGAAGAAGAGTCAATGCCCTTGAATATGTCATGATTCCTCAATTGAATGACACCATCAAGTACATCAGTATGAAACTGGAAGAAAATGAGCGAGGTAACATCACCAGGCTGATGAAGGTCAAAGATATGATGGTGAAACAGCAAATAGAACAACATAAGCAGCAGTAGCTGCTTTTTTTTTAGTTCGATATGGTATATAATGATTGCAGGGAATCCAAAAAAAACATACTGGAGGTCATATGAAAAAACCAGCAATACTATATTTTCTTCTGTCTTTCATTATCTTAGCAGGTCTTCTGACACTGATTTTCACCTCGTTTCCAAAGAATATTGACCGGACATTTGAAGCAGTCAAATACAGGCTTGGTGCTGAAAATGCTGATTACATGGAAAAGACAAGCTATATGATAAAAGGGAAATACAGCCATAGCCTTTTCGGTCACAGCTTTAAAGGTGTCATTTATGAAAACGGAGAACCGATCAGTGCATTTAACAATGATGACTATGATGTGACTATTAATTTTGATGAGACAAACCAGGGGCTGCTATATATTACAGGTGAATATGTCAGTCTCATCAGTTATGGAACTATCTATATCGACCAGAAATTCAATCAAATCGCAATCAGTCTGTTTGAACAGGCAGAAGATTCTGCTGCCAATGAAAAAACGTGGAATTCTGCTGATGGATTAATGATTGCAGGACCGGCCGCTACAAGAGAAGAAGCACTGGACATTTCAAATGAATTAATGAAAGAGGTAATACATAAACCGCTGGAATAATTCTAATGATTTTGAATTATATGAATTTAAGTTTAATTTAAGATTCCTGTTATAGACTGTCTGTATCAAATGGTGAGGTAAAATAAAATGAAACAGATTTATGCAGTGATCATTCTAGCCATGATGGCAATCTACTTACTGACTGGATGCGGTAACAAGATAATTGAAATCAAAGGGATTACCGGAGAGATTATTGAAGTTGACACAAAAGACTTATCAAAAGAACAGATTGAGGCACTGGAGAAAACAGCTGCAGGTGATTACAACATCATGTCTTTAATGCAAAGCGGAGTTTTTACACAGGAAGAACTGATGGAATTGAATCTGTTCAACAATGATGTGAATAGGGGATTTGGTGATATGGGTGAAATTCCCGGATTTGATTTTTCAGCAGTAGATATTAATGATCTTAATCTGGACAATCTGACACAAGATCAGATTGATGCCGTCAAAAACCTTATTTCAGGTGAAACTACTCTTCAGGAGGTTCTTGAGAATGGTGTTTTGACAAATGCTGATTTAACAGCAATTGGTTTAATGCCTGATAATCCCGGGGCAGGGGCAGGAACTGGCTTCAAGAAACCGGATTCTGATAATTAATCTGTGCACATATTTTTCATCATATTCTTTTCACCTTGAAATGATGCTCATCATCAAAGAAGATATAGTCTTTATGACCATTATCAAGCGTGATGATTAGTTCAATGGTGCTGTCATCACCTTTTCTTTCTATTGATCTGATCCTCGAATGACTTTCAAACACCTCCATCAATGAGACAAAGGTTGATATAGGACCCTCTTTTTCTATCATTAGCGTAGGAATCCATAGACACTTTTCCTCATCTTTGGCAGCTGTCAAAGAAGTGTCTACCCATGATTCACATAATGACACCTTAACCTGATGAGTCAGATCGGTATACCTGAAATTAATTCCTTCTTCATAAAAAGTGACTGCATAGATGTCAGATGGGTGTTCATCAGTTCTGAAATTTCTCATGAATTTGTATTCATCATAGTTGCTTTCATTCAAAGTCAAACCTTCCTGCTTTAAATTCATAAATGAGCTACGCTGAAACTTGCGGTGATTATGTCCGCCGTCGACTTTAAACACATCAACGCAGTAAGCATCTTTTTCGTCAATATCAATCATGGCCAGCAGCCTTTCAAAACGATTGGCATCCGCATATTCTCTGGCTTCTGCACAGATGACTTTATATAGTGGTGTATCTTCAAAGAGAAGAGTTTTACCGTACTGAGGATAACGGAGGAATGTTTCCTCTTCAGGCAGATTCACATGATTTTGGTTATCGATCACCACAATGTTGTGAGATGAAGGATGCCAGTACCACTTCACTTCATCTGTGAACCAGCCTCCATGAGCTACAGGAGCATATCCAAAACCGGACATGATGTCTCTTCCCTTGAAATAGAGTCCGATATTCAAAGCTTCCTTATGTGAATGATTAGCACCTGACTCATAAATCATGAAAGCCATTCGCTTATTCTCCAGTTTTCCTGAATGCAGAAATGCCATCCTGTATTTTTCGTAATTAATGCTTTTCTGTCTGGTCTCAGTTCCTTCTGTCTCAATGATGTGTCTGATGTCATTAATTGATGATTCTTTATCCTGATCACTCATGTAAAGATCATCCTGAAATAATCCCTCATAGGTATAACCCTGATTGATATAGATGACTTTCAAAAAGTCAGTATCTTTGAAAAAGCGACTCAACTGAAGAGCAAACCATGATGGAGAATGTTTGACCAGCAGCTGAATATCAGATTGGTTATGAGACTTTAAGGAAGCATTCAGAGGTGACTTCATGTTGAAATAACCTGAATCACCGCAATAGGGGTAATACTGGTTCATATACCATGAATCTATATGGAAACGATATGATTTGTACAAGACAGGATGTTTCTTGAATATTTCAAAAAGCAGGTTTTCGTCTATCATACTAAGCTGAGAGAGCATTTCTAGCAGTAAATTAGGACCTATGGAGGCATAGCCGCTGACTGATTTCTCACCAGGCAGTCCATCAATTAAGGTGTTCTTGATGATGAGTTTATCAAGATCCTCCATGATTTCCTGCTTCTTTTCATGATAACTTAAAACGATTTTTATGTATAAAAGAGCAATATCTGTTGATGGAGGATTTGAAAATATTTTATGCACATTTCTGGTAGTATCAATGAAAATATTTTCTTCAATGCTCTGCTGAATTTTTGAAAACGGAAGTGACAGGTACTCTTCAAGGACTTTATCATTTTTCACACCATCAAAAATCCTGTCATATGCCAGAATGAAATACTTGGTATCGTTACATGAGATGACCCAGTAATTGACATAACCGTTTGACCAGTTCCGTTTTTCATACATCAGCCCTTCTCTCATGAAATCAAAATCACTGTAAAATCTTGAGACACTATATAAAAGCAGCATGGCTCTTCTGGCATATTCTTGTTCTTTGGTGACCAGGTAGGCAAGAGAGAGGGTGTTGATGCCATCTGCAATCAGCTGTTCCCATTGTCCTCTTGACAGATAATAAGCGATGAAGCGGTAAATTTCACCATCTGTATGTACATATCCGTTTCCATCATCCACATATGGCCCATTTCCGAGAAGAGTTCGATCAGCAAGTTCGTATGAGAACCCTCCCTCTTGATCTAGTCCAGATTTATAGAATGACTCAAAGTCATTTTCCGGGAAGAATGTTTCGCAGTGGGGACACTGCACCTTGAATGGATGATTCTTTGCATCGATTTTCCAGTTGTACATGATAACAGGATTGCCGCATTTCGGGCAGTTTCCGTAGGACAGCACAAACCATGACCTAAGAAGGGAATTGGAGAACATAAGATTTGATAATTCATCATAACTCCGTTCCATCCACCACGAGGCACCTGATTCGATTTCCTGATATTTATCATAACTGATATTGATGTCTTGACCGGTATAAAAAATGCTTTTCTGTTTCATTATTTTTCAATCCTTTTCATTATTCTTTCCATATTCAATCCTAAAATCTGGTCTTTATCATTTTCAGAAAGTATCGCATTGATAATTCTGCCGATGCTTGGTCTCGGATCAAAGAAGGGGAGATCTGTCCCGAAAAGAAGTTTTTGGCTTCCGACCAGACTGACCAGCCATTCCACATTTCCTTCCCGTGTGATTGACAGACAATTATCTCCATAAAGATGCTCACTGTCATTGATAAGAGAAGCAATGTATCTCATGTTATCAGGATAAGCGCCGAAATGGCCCATGATGATGGAGGCATCCAGGTATTTCTTAGAGACTCTTTCAATTTCACTGATGGTCTCCATGTCCCATGTATGAAAAAGAATAACTCCTTTTTTTTCATTGATATATGAATAAGCATAATCATAACTTGGATTCTTAATGCTGGTATTGTGGCAGGTATGATGAATCTTGACTCCAATGACATTTTCATTGGAAATATACCTGTCAAGATCTTCTTTGATATGTTCTGGATAATTGGGATTGATGCAGATATATCCTTTGAATCGATTCCTGTATTCACTGATGATTCTCAGCATTTCCTGATTACCTTTTGTGATGTCATTGAGAAGACCCATATTAGGGGTGATACAGGAGATATTGATTCCGACATTATCCATGCCAGCAAGCATATCTTCTGCTGATACTCTTGGAACAAAAAAATTAAAGTATGGACCACTGTGAGCGTGGCAATCAATAATATGACGGCTCATAATGACACCTCATCAATCAGACGGGACATATTCGAATAGGCGATGTTCTCTCTGTCGCGATCACTTATCATCAGATGCTCGATATAGTAAGCACCTCCGCCACCTGAATAAACTGGCATACCTGACCCGAAAAGAATCTTTTCAGAACCAAAATGATCGATGAAATTCTCAATGGCCTGGTGACCTGAGTACCTGCTGGTTTCAATATACAGATTCTGGTGTTTTTTCATCAGCGGATATATATATCTGTCCGCTCTGTAGCCGGTATTTGAAATAATCAATTTCAGATTGTAATGATTGGAGAGAATCATATCCACCATATCCCAGCTGGTTTCATCAATGTCAATCATGACGGGCAGATTGCTAGTAGCGCAGAAATCATATATTTCCTTACTTGAGTAATCCATAAGACTGAAGTTCTGTCTGTTCATTGAAGGAAACAACCTGACTGCTTTCACTCTTTTATCTATTTCAGTAATGTCCATGAATTCACCTGTATGATTGGGAATCACCACAAAAACAGGTAACAGATTACTGTTTTCATTGATTTCTTCCAGCAGCAGTTTATTTCCTTCTAAAGGAGAATAATCTCTTGCCTGAGAGTGATACACCAGTGCTTTTTCGATATTGAATAATTCCATTTTCAGGAGCAGATCATGCTTTTCATAAAATGCTCCCGGATCATAATTTACAGTTTTCCCAAAGTGACAGTTACAGTCTATCAGTTTCATGTTCATCACCTTCACCATTTCTTTTTTTGATTATACCACTTTGGAATAAGAAAATATTGAAAATTCATTAATTTCTGCTAAATTAATGTTTGTATGATTTTAAAGCACTTTAGCTTCTGATTTTTAACCTCTAATAAACCAGGCATTTCTGGAGTGTGTTTGAATTTTAGACAATCTGCTTAGATAGAAGAGGTGGAAAATCTGATCTCTGCTCAAAAAAGCACCCCCCCTAACCTCCCAGACCAGCAAAGTACCATTATAGGTAATGTTGGGCTAATATCCTAATTTGATAACTGTAACTGGGGAGAGGGGAAGTGAATCTTTACAGAATATACTATATGATATGGGCTATAGATTATCTAAGGTTTTAGAGTTTATCGATTAGATGAGTATCATCTCTATGCTAGAGGTTGTGTCCATAATCAAGATTGGAGTTTAAGTGAGAGGGATGCAGGGGGGGAGAAAAAAGGGAATGATTTATACCGATTACATCTCTTTCTTAAAGTATTAGTGATAAAAAGTTTACAATTTGTTCATAATTAATAACACTTTTTGTTATATAATTATTAGCGTAATTGATAAAGAATGTGAAAAATTTAAGAAAATCAGAATATAATCAAATCATGAGAAACCTGAAAACAACCAAGACATAAATTTTTATTAGCTTTTTACCAACAATTCAGATTCAAAGTCTACTTAAGTGACATAGCTCACAGTCAGATGGCTTGTGAGCCGGGGTTACTAGATGAAAAGATGAAATGAGTTTTAATTTGATAGGGAGAATTGATAATGAAGAAAACAATTGTTGTATGCATCTTACTATTTGCTGTTTT
>JAFGUQ010000012.1 GCA_016938455.1 Clostridia bacterium | reverse complement strand
TCTCCGATATCAGCACAGACTTTCTCAAATATGGCAATTTCTGAACCGCTTTTAGCAGGAATAGGTATACCCGACTGTGTCATTAATGTCAGTAATCCTACCGTTTTAAGAGAAACAGTTTTACCACCGGTATTCGGGCCTGTAATAACAAGTGTGTTGAATTTATCTCCGATGTAGAAGTCGATAGGAACCACATGCTCTTTACTTATGAGAGGATGACGTCCACTGATGATATTGATATATTTATGCTGATTGACTTTAGGAATCACGCATTGATAATCTAGCGCAAATTTACCCTTTGCATAGAAAACATCAAGTGTGGTCATCAGCATGAAATTAGAAGAAATATCATCAATATGTTTCAATGAGAGAGCAGATAAAACAGATAAAATCCGATTAATCTCTGTTTTCTCCTCAACCATCAATTCACGTACTTTATTATTGATGCTTACAATCACATCAGGTTCCACAAATAGAGTAGCACCACTTGATGACATATCATGTACTATCCCTTTGATTTCACTGCTGTATTCTCTTTTCACCGGAATAACATACCGGTCTGATCTGACAGTTATAATCGAATCCTGGATATATTTTTTATATTTTTCACTTTTAATAAATGAATTAAGTTTATCTTTCACCTGTGCTTTAAAATTAACAATACTTCTTCTTATTCTGAAAAGCTCAGGTGATGCATCATCTGCTATTTCTTCATTTGATAAAATGCATCGTCTTATTTCATCTTCAAGATGCCTTACCACAATCAGTTCATTGAAGATATTTTTTATCAGATTTTCTTTGACTTCATCTAAAATATTCTTTTCCTTATTATATTCTTTTGCTAACCGGGCAAGGTACAGATTATCTCTGATAACAAGAAGTTCACTGTTGCTCAGTGTTGCACTTATTTTCAACCGCTTACTGATACCATCAACATTTCTGATGCCTTCAAAATCAGGAGAACCTTTTCGTAATAGAAGCTCAATCACATCATTTGCATGATTTAAAAGATTGCTTATCACTTCAAGTTCAGTCTCAGGTTTGATTTGGCTAATCAGTTCTTTTGCATAGGCTGATTGAGCATAGTCAGCTATGATGTCAATGATTTTAAAATATTCAAGAGTTTTCAGATATTTATCGTTCATTCAATAGTTCCTTTAATGTTTTAGAATCTTCAAAAAATTGGGTAATACTGTCTTCTTTAACAAATTCAAGCATCGCATAACCTTTTTTATTACTTAATAATTCAAAGTACTCATTCCATTCTTTGAGACCTTCTTGAAGGGCTAGCCGTTCCCTGTCTCTCCAGTAAAAAACATGCACATTAGAAATTTTATCTTGAAGTTTAAGAATATCTTCTTTGTTCTTTTCTAAAGCAAGTCCAACTGGAGGCTGCCAGTATGTGAAGAGATTCTTTTCATTAACTGAATTCATTAATTTAATCGTATCATCAACATTGTCAGTTAATGTGTTACCATGAAATTCAAAGGAAACAGATAAACCTGCGTCTTGTGCCATTTCACATAACATTTTTGTTTCTTTTATGATTGTCTGCCAATGAGATTCAGAAGCTTCATGTGTTGCAAGAGTTCCCGCCCAGACTCTGATGGTTTGACAATTTAGTATTTCAGCACTTTTTATTATCTTTTCAAATTCTGCTTTTGGATGTAAATATGTACCAATTCTGTAATACGAACCATAAGAAGGACATACAATATCATTCTGCAAGCATTTTTCATGAACTTCAGCTGCTGTTTCATAGTCTCCTGGTAATACATGAACATCACTTCCCCATTCAATGGCTTTAAGATGTGCTTTTTTTACCATGGCAATGATTTCATCCACTTTCAGTTTTCGAAACGATATTGAGACAAGACCACTTTTCAACATATTAATTCCTGCTTCCTTTAATTCTACTTGCATAAAATGTCATGACCATTCCATATAGATAATCATATAGAATAAAAGCGATGACGACAATACCTATTACT
>JAFGUQ010000106.1 GCA_016938455.1 Clostridia bacterium | reverse complement strand
TACAGCGTTGGAGATCCAAAAGCATCAAGAGGACCCGGAAGAAGAGAAATAGGCCATGGAGAGCTGGCTGAAAAAGCTCTGGAAGCGGTCATTCCTTCCAAAGAAGTATTTCCTTATGCCATCAGAGTGGTTTCGGATGTACTGATGTCAAATGGCTCAACATCACAGGGAAGTATCTGTGGCAGTACACTAGCGTTAATGGATGCCGGGGTTCCAATCACAGCACCTGTTGCAGGTATCTCATGTGGTTTGATTACCGATCCTGACGGCGATGATGAAAAATTCATCGAATTCATTGATATTCAGGGAATCGAGGATTTCTTTGGTGATATGGACTTTAAAGTCGCTGGAACACATAAGGGAATCACTGCAATTCAGGTAGACATCAAAGTAGAGGGACTGACACCGAAAATGATCAAGGAAGCTTTTGAAATCACAAGAAAAGGCAGAATTGATATACTGGATAATGTCATGTTGAAAGTAATTGATAAACCAAGAGAAATGCTTTCACAGTATGCACCTAAAATCATCACCATTAAAATTGATGTTGAAAAAATCAAAGATGTCATCGGATCAGGCGGAAAAGTCATTAATAAGATTATTGATCAGACCGGAGTCAAGATTGATATTGAAGAAGACGGAACAGTCTATATCTCAAGTACAGATCAGGCAGCACTTGATAAAGCATCAAGCATCATCAAAGGTCTGACAATGGATGTGGAAGCAGGAATGGTATTCAATAACGCCAGAGTAGTAAAAATCATGAACTTTGGTGCGTTTGTTGAATTCTTGCCTGGAAAAGAAGGGCTGGTTCATATTTCAGAATTAGAACATCGCAGAGTACAGACTGTAGAAGACGTTTGTAAGACCGGGGACTTAATGAATGTAAAGGTATTGGAAGTCGACAGACAAGGCAGGATCAACCTGTCAAGAAAAGCGCTTCTTGAAAAACCTGATCATGATAATAAACCGGTATAGAGTATAAAAATAATAACTTGAAGCCCGGTGAAAACCGGGCTTTTATTCAGGAGAAATAATGATAAAAAAAATGATACTCGGCAATAGTTCTACTTTAATTTATGAGCAGTTGACTCATGTCCGTTCTGTCTGCATCGGCGTCTGGTTCAAAGTAGGATCCATCTATGAAGATGAAAAAAACAGAGGGATTGCTCATTTCATAGAACATATGATTTTCAAAGGAACAAAGACTAGAAGTGCAAAACAGATTGCCACAGAACTTGATAATATTGGTGGGCATCTTAATGCGTTTACATCAAAAGAACTGACTTGCTTCTATGCAAAGACACTTGAAGAAAATATTGAAGTGGCCATAGATGTTCTAGCGGATATGATTATAAACTCCGCATTTGACAAGGAAATGATTAAAAAGGAAAAACAGGTGGTTCTTGAGGAAATTGCCATGTACAATGATTCACCTGAAGATTTTTCCTATGAAAAAATGGAAGAGCAGATGTGGAAAGGTCATCCTCTGTCATATCCGATTTCAGGTTATAAGGAAACGGTCAAGAAACTGACACAAAAACAGATTTTTGACTTCATGGAAAAATTTTACAAACCAGATAATATGGTTATTTCCGTTGCAGGAAACTTTGATGAAAAACACCTTATCGCGCTCCTTTCTGAAAAGTTTGATTCTTTTAAAGGTCATTCAGAGAAAATTGAAATAGGTTTGCCGACTTTTTATCTGTGCAATGAAATAAATAAAAAAGATATCGAACAGACTTATCTGTCCATGGCGTTTGAAGCATATGGGTATGATGATGACAGACGGTTTTCGTTACTTGCAGCAAGTAATCTGCTGGGAGGAGGTATGTCCTCAAAACTGTTCCAGCATGTCAGAGAAGAAAAAGGATTGGTCTATACGATCGGATCATCAGTTGAGGCTTTTCACGGAACCGGATTTATACATATATATGCTGGAATGAATAAGAGTAATTTGAAAAAAGTTCAGGAATGCATTAAATATGAGCTTAATGAAATGAAATCAAACAGCATTACGGAAGCAGAACTCAGGAAAGCGAAACAGCAGTTGAAAAGCGGATTAATCATGGGACTTGAAAGTACTACTTCCAGAATGAACTCCAATGCCAGAAGTATGATTCTCAGGGATAAAATTTTCGATCAGGATGAATTGATGAAAAATATAGATGATATAACCATAAACGACATCAGTAAAATCACTGAAGAAATCTTTAACTGGGAGAAAAAAGCAGTTTCGATAGTCACTTCAAAGTAATTATCGTTTCAGCAGATCTTCGATGACATCTTTACATATCACCGGTGTTACTTTATATTTTGCTAAAGTGGAAAGAATATCTTTTGCTTCCTGATAAGAATGAAACTGATTGTTCAGCTGATAAGTTTCCTGATCATTTTTTTCGATTTTAATACCATAATTCGCTTTTTCTTCCTGCAGAAAACTGGCAGGATCTACAGTGATAAAATATCTGATGCAGTTTTTCTTGTGATTAGCAATCAGCTTTTTTTCAAATAGCAGTTTATTATTATCCATATGTACTCCCTTACGATGACTTGAATTTTTATTAAGGCAGCAAGAATGAATCAGTTTATTTCACATCTGTTTCTTTTAATATGAGGAAGCTGTATCTGATTCAG
>JAFGUQ010000105.1 GCA_016938455.1 Clostridia bacterium | reverse complement strand
CTTGCTTTCATAAGGTTGGCGAGAAAATCAAAGGACCTTGCGTAAGCAAGGTGCATGAATTCTATTTGCAGAACGGGAACAAGGGGCCTCAGCGAGCGGAGCGAGCTAACCCCCCCGCAATATTGTTTCCGTTTGGTTTTAATAGAGGAAAGAGTTATCACCCGGCAATATTAAATATTCAATCTTTCAAATCTCGTTTCAACAACATTAACATATTTTTCCTTCATTTCTTCAGATAGAAAGGAATTGTCAATTTCTTTAATCCAATTGGATTTTGCATCGAAGATTGTATCGACTGTTTTAGTGATAACTTTATCATTTAATTCACATCTTTCTCCACCAAAATAATCAATCAGCATCTGCTTTGTTAAATTCTTCTTTTTGCCTTTTATTGTCAATGCTATTTCTTCAGATACATTTTCAAGCTCAATGGTTGTGTTGATTAAATCATAACAGGGTGAGATTTCAATTATACCATTCCGGTTAATAATGGAAAAGTTCTTAAGATGCATATCTTCATTCCCTGTAATAAAACAGAATAATACAAGTTTGAATAATTTTGCCTTTTCTATGGCAGGAAAAGTGCAGTGCTTATTTATCAGTGCAATAACTTTTTCCATGCTGTAATTGTACTTTGTATCCCGACTTAATCCTGCCAGTTGAGCGAAATCTTCAATTGGGATTTTATCCTTCTGACCTTTTCTGTCAAATCTTTTTATAAAATATGTCAGCGTATTATCTTTTGCCCATACCATGCCATGAATGGGTACTTCCAAACCCGTTGATTCTGCCAGGCGCATGGTCAGATCTTCATTTTCCGGCATTTGAGGATAAATATGGTGCTGAGGTTTGAGCAGAAACCTGCCGTATCTGTCCACAATGTCAAATTTCTCTTCTTTTATGTTTAATACAGCACTGAGTTTTGGCTGAATACCCTGAACGGACATTTTTCTGCTTCTGAGAAATGATTCCCTCCTCTGTTCCTCCGCAGTGTATTCAAGCTGTTTCAATTGGGACAGGCCAGATGCCAGCAGTTTAAGTCCTTTTGAACTGTACCTGTCATCTCCGCATGGCAGATAGGTAATCGGACATTTGTTCATTCAGTGATCTCTTTAATTGTGACTGCTCCAACTACATCATCTCCAACAGCAATTAGCTGTGAAAACAGGTCATTCTTATCAATCTTATTCAATTTCAATAATCCTTCCAATTGAATCCCTTCAGGAAGTAATCCTTCAAAAAATGGAGGAAAATTGTTGAATTCATGTTTCTTCCGGGATGGCAGCATGGTAAGGGATACTTCAGGTCCATCATACCCTTCATGATATTCAAAAACATATTCTGCACCCTGCTTCACTTCACTGAGAATGCCTGCTTCAACGCCGTGTACATATACTTTAGCTTTTCTCATTTTCATGAATTTGATGATTGAGTAATGGACTTGTTAATCGAATCTCAATATTCAAAACTTTCAGAATTTT
>JAFGUQ010000104.1 GCA_016938455.1 Clostridia bacterium | reverse complement strand
GTGTATAATTGAACCGCCGTGTACCGAACGGTACGCACGGTGGTGTGAGAGGACGGGAAAGTAAAATTTCCCTCCTACTCGATTTTATTTTGGCAATCTGTTTGCTATAATAAATGATATGGATAATAACAAAAAAACTATCATTCTATATGGGTCCGTCGGGTTGAAAACAAACATGGGTGATCAGGCAATGATCTTTACTTTTGCTGATTACTTTTTAAAAAATGAGAATGTGAATGTTTTTTTACTTAATGACATAAGGGAGTCAGAAAGAGAAAAGTACGGTTTTAATGTAATTCAAGATATTCCGTTAAAACATATGATTAAAGAAATCAATCTTCTTCTTGGTTTGTGTTACCAGTTAATCACTTTCAATAAAAAGTATGATGAGAATAGTATAAAAGAAACAATTAACATATTTAAGAAAAGCGACCTACTTTTTTGTTTGAACGGTTTTCTTCTCAGTTCACAAATGAGTTTCGCTAATACAATCGGGAGTATGATAAAAATTCTATATGCAAAGAAGTTCGGGAAAAGACTGATTGTTCTACCGCAATCAGTAGGTCCATTCGACTATAAAGGAATCAAAAAATTTATTTTCAATTTATTATTTAAAAAAGCAATGACTTATCCTGAAATCATCTATTTAAGAGAAGAAGCTGGTTATCAGCTGATGAAAGAACGTAATCTGAAGAATATAGCACTGGAACATGATTTGGTTCTTTCGAGAAGTTCAGATATTAATCTTAGTCGAATTCTGAAAAAAATACCTGAAGCGATTGATTTTAGCCAATTTGAGATAGACAATACTAAAGATATTTTAGTCAATCCCAATTTCAGGTTTTTGAAATATGAAAAAGAGCAGGATGTGGTTGATTTTTTCAGTCAGATCATCATTCAATATCTGAATTATTCAGAAGGGAAAGCCTATTTGTTTGCGCATGACTATATCATGGACAGAGATTTGTGTGAAAAAATATATGAAAAAGTAAAAAATAATGATAAAGTTATTTATATCAGAGAAGAATTTTACTGTACTGAGATTGAACAATTCTTTTCACTTTTTAATATTGGGGTAGTCAGCCGATGGCATGCACTTGTTCATAGTATAAGAGCAATCCTGCCTGCAGTTGTTTTGGGGTGGTCAGAAAAGTATAGAGAAACAGCAAGATTATTTGAAATTGAAGAGAATTTAATTGATATACGGGATGGTCTGGACGTAAAAAAGGTTATTGATTGTCTGATAAGGGTAAAAAATAACAGAAAGATTTTAGAAGATAAAATTTGTGAAAAGCATGACAAGATCAAAAAGACATTTGTGCTGGAAAGAAAAGGTGAATTATGGTTAAAGTAACAGAAAGAGTAAGCTGGGTAGGTGTAAAAGACTGGGATTTAAGATTATTTCACGGTCATGAACTATCAACATTCAATGGATCAACATATAATTCCTACCTGATAAAAGATGAGAAAACAGTTTTAGTTGATACGGTCTGGCCTCCACATGCCGACCAGTACCTTGAAAGACTTGAAAGTGAAGTGGGAATCAATAATATCGATATGATTATTATCAATCATATGGAACCTGATCATGGCGGGACATTAGGCAAAATCATGGAACTGAGACCAGACCTTCCTATTTACTGTTCGGTCAAAGGACAGGAGTCTATAAAGGCTTACTTCCATAAAGACTGGAACTTTATCCCAATGAAGACGGGAGACACCTTGAACATTGGTAAGAATACAATTACATTCGTGGAAATGAGAATGATTCACTGGCCGGATTCTATGCTGCTGTATCTAAGTGAAGATAAAATTGTAATTTCCTCTGATGCTTTCGGACAGCATTTTTGCACTCAGTCACTATTCAATGATGAAGTTGACGAATGCGTATTATATCAGGAAGCTATTAAATATTATGCGAACATTCTGACACCTTACTCAAAAGTGATCAACAGAAAACTTGAGGAATTAGAAAAACTAAACTTAAATATAGAAGTTATTGCCCCTGCTCATGGAGTCATCTGGAGAAAGAATCCAATGCAGATTATTGAAGCTTATAAGAAATGGAGTGGTAACTACAGTGAAGATTATGCGGTCATAATTTATGACACGATGTATGATTCCACCAGAAAAATAGCACTCAGTCTTGAACAGGGCCTCAATAACAAAGGGAAAAAAGTTAAATTATTCAACGCCTCTATCACTGACTTGTCTAATCTGATTACAGAAATGTATAAGGCTGATACTTTGATTATAGGAAGCAGCACAGTCAATAATGGAATACTTGCTTCTATTGAAGTTCTCTTACATGAACTGGGAAGCCATAAACTATGCAATAAGGATTTTATGGCTTTTGGCAGTTATGGCTGGAGTGGTGAATCACCGAAACATATTCATCAGAAGCTGATTGATGCTAAACTGAATCCTTTAAGAGATCCCGTTTCCGTTAATTACAATCCTTCTGCTGAAGCACTTGCTGAAATCGTTAAGATTGGAGAACAACTTGCAAAATGATTACCAGTGATTATCATATTCATACAGAATATTCGTGTGACGACGCTTGCATGACCTACAATACCCTAATAAAAAAAGCCAAAATCAGAGGAATTAAAGATTTCGGGGTTACTGATCATATTCATACACCATTTAACCACCCGGATATTAAAAACTCTCATGAGATGTTTATGAAAAAAAAGATAGAGGGGATGCATTTTGGAGTAGAGGTAAGTGCTGTTTCGAAATGGGAACTTGACAAGATAGCTTTGGGAGACTATGAAGGCAATATCACATATGGAATCAGAGAGGGAGGCATACCAGAAGGTGAACTGGCTATTGCTATTGATGAAGCTTTTATTAAAAAGTATGACATAGAGTTTGTTGTTGGCGGAACTCATTGGCTGATGTATAAAGAATATACAAGAGAAAATCTGATTCATGACTATCACAGACAGAATCTTTTTCTGGCTAATCATCCTTTAATCGATATCGTTGCCCATCCATGGTGGTATATGGGTCCATTCAAGAACGAAAGGAATTTATATACTACTTTACCATGGTTTGATGATTTCAAGGTGATTCCCCAGTCTATTCATGTGGAACTGGCAGAAGCGCTGATTAAAAACGGGAAATTCCATGAAGTTAATTTAAGTGCTATTCTTTTATCAAATCACTATACTGAGCACTTTAAAAAGCAATATTTAGAGTATCTGGCTTTTATGCAGGATCTTGGAGTCAAGTTCACTGTCGGCTCAGATTGTCATAATGAGAATTATGACATTGATTTCATTCACTCTAACAGTTTAATTGAAAAATATGGCATAAAAATTGAGAACAACTTGTTTTCAGCTCTCAAGAAGGTAACCGGCAGATGAAAAAGAATCATAATGAGAATAGTCCGAAATGGATCTGCGGTACCTGGGGGTATACTGAGAAAGACTTTAAAGCGCAGGCTCCTTATTTCAGAGGGGTTTTTTATGTTGCTGATGATAAAATTGCAGAAGCAATCCTTACGATTTCAGGTCTTGGCTACTATGAAACATCAATCAATGGAGTTCTTGTAACTGATCATCTGCTAACACCTTATCCCAGCATGTATGATCAGGCAGTCTACTATGATGAATATGATGTGGCTGATTTTCTGAAAAGCGGGAAAAATGTCATTGGTACCATACTTGGTAATGGCTGGTATAACGATTTCACATCAAGTACCTGGGATCTTGACAGTGAGCCATGGCGAGACATACCGAAATTATGTGTTGAACTTACTATTACCTATCAAGACGGGTATGTTCAGACTGTAACATCGGGACCAGACTGGAAAGTATCAAAAGGTCCTATACTATTTGACGGTTTGCGAAGCGGAGAACATTATGACGCAAGACTTGAACTTGACGGATGGGAGCTTCCTGAATATGATGACAGCTTTTTTGAGAATGCAGCTGTTGCGGTTCCTCCTGGAGGTTCATTCAGGCGTTCTGAATCCACACCTGTCAAAGTCATCAGAACCATTACACCAACATATATTCAATTAGATGAGGACACCTATCTCTTTGATGCAGGTGAAAGCATTTCCGGAGTGGCTTCGCTGAAAGTCAACGGGTATGCAGGTAATATCATTACAATGAGATATGCCGAAAAAAAAGACTCAAACGGATATCTTGATGCATCCAATGTTGATGTATACATTACTAATGCTCCGTTTCAGACAGACAGCTATATACTAAAAGGGACAAAGGATGAAACCTGGCATGCCAGATTCTGCTATCATGGATTCAGGTACATTGAGATTAAAGGGCTGCCTCATCCAATTGACAACCAGACGATAGAGATACTGGTCATTCATAATGATTTTGAGAAAGCAGGTCACTTTGCATGTTCTAATCAGTTGATTAATCAGATTTATGATGCAGCAATGCGCTCGACACTTGGTAATTTTGTTCATATTCCCACCGACTGCCCTCACAGAGAAAAGCATGGATGGACAGGTGATGCCTGGCTGTCTTCTCAACAGACCTTACTGAATTTTAATGCAGCAGGCTCCTATCGGCAATGGCTGCAGCTGTTTAAAGATGCACAGAAACCATCCGGTCAGTTACCTGGAATCATACCTACCAGCGGGTGGGGGTACAAATGGGGAAATGGACATGCATTTGACAGTTCTATTATTTTTATCCCATGGTATCTCTATTTGTATAAGGGCGATAAAGAGATTCTAAAGGATATGTATCCATTTATGAAAAGGACAATTAAACTTTTTGATCATATGGCTGTTGATGGAATCTTGTCATATGGGCTGGGAGACTGGTCACCGCCACATGGAAATCCTGATTCCTATACCACACCGCTTGAAGTTACCGGAACCGCTTTTTACTATAACGATTTAATACTCATGTCAAAGATAGCTGATGTTTTAGAACTTGACAGCGAAAGTCAATATTACAAAGAAAAAGCAGTTGATATAAAAAGAACTTTTACAGAGACTTTTGTTAATACGGTAACCGGTGAAGTGGCCAACAACAGCCAGACGGCATACGCACTGGCCATTTGCTTCGGTCTGCTTGATGATAGCACTTTGAAGAAAACAGGGAAACTACTTGCAAAAAATATCGCTTTACATCAATATCACCCTGATTGTGGTATTTTCGGTACAAAATTCCTGTTGAATGCATTGACGATAACAGGAAATACAGATGCTGCCTATCGTGTTGCTTCTTCAGACACATTCCCCAGCTGGGGTTATATGTTAAAACATGGCAATCAAACCTTATGGGAAAGATGGGATGGAAGCCAGTCTATGAATCATCATATGTTCAGTTCAATTGTGGACTGGTTTTTCAGCTATCTTGGAGGAGTGAAACCAGTACTTGAAAACCCTGGTTTTGAAGTGATTGATATTGCGATTCATATCCCGTCAGAGCTGGAGTCAGTCAACTGTTTTCATGAATGCGATTACGGAAAGGTCGTATCTGATTGGAGAAAAAGCGGGGGGAAGATTATTCATGAAGTGACCATTCCTCCAAGAAGCAATGGCAGAGTAACCATACCAGAGGGATATCATTTTGATGAGAGTGAATCTGAGCTTAAAGCAGTTAATCGTCAGTTATCTCTTCCTTCAGGAAATTATACACTGACTTATTTGACAATTTGACATAAATATATTATATTTTATACATTGCTTTGATGATAAGAACAAGAAAAGTGTTTTTTTGACAGAGAATGGAACAGCTGGTGTGAGTTCCTGAAAAAAACTTTTCGTCCCACCTTTGAGAAGTACGTAGGCTTTGCGTTAAAAAGTATAAAGAGGGTTTAACCAATTTGGGTGGTACCACGGAAAATTTTCGTCCCATGTATATTTTTACATAGGGCGTTTTTTATTTTTGGAGGAGAAATATGAAATACAGTAAAATGCTAATACCAACACTGAGAGAAGTTCCGGCAGAAGCAGAGATTGAAAGCCATAAGCTGATGCTTAGAGCAGGACTAATGAGAAGACTGGCGTCAGGTGTCTATTCATTTTTGCCGTTAGGTTATAGAACATTCAGGAAAATAGAGAATATTGTCCGTGAAGAAATGGATCGTGCAGGTGCTCAGGAGCTGATCATGAGTGCGTTGATTCCTGCAGAATCATACAAGGAAACAGGTAGATGGGAAGTGTTCGGTCCTGAAATGTTCAGACTGAAGGACAGAGGAGACAGAGATTTCTGCCTTGGTCCTACACATGAGGAGATATTCACCCAGACAGTAAAAAGCGGTGTCAAATCATATAAGAACCTTCCTATGACTTTATATCAGATTCAGACTAAATTCAGAGATGAAAGACGTCCGAGGTTCGGTGTCATGAGAAGCAGAGAGTTTGTGATGAAGGATGCCTATAGTTTTGATGCAGATGAGCAGGGTCTTGATGAATCATATAATAAAATGTATCAGGCGTATTGCAGCATATTTGACAGATGCAGCCTTGATTATACTGTAGTTGATGCTGACAGCGGAGCAATGGGAGGATCAGGTTCACAGGAATTCATGGTCAAAAGTGATATTGGAGAAGCCCAGATTGCATATTGCGATTCATGCGGGTATGCGGCAAATGATGAAAAAGCGCAATGTCTAGAACAAAAAGTGACTGTCACAGAACCAGCTCTTCCTCTGGAAGAAGTAGAAACTCCTGAAGCAAGAACCATTGAACAATTATGCGAGTTTTTTGATTGTGGACCTGAGAATTTTGCAAAGACACTGATTTATAAAGCTGATGAGAATATAATAGCCGCTGTTGTCAGAGGAGACAGAGAACTTAATGAGACAAAACTTCAGAATTATTTAGGATGCATAGAACTTGAAATGGCTGACGACGAGACCATTTACAAAGTGACTAATGCTAAAGTCGGGTTTGCCGGCCCAGTTGGATTATCAATCAGGATTATTGCTGATTTTGAAGTGAAGGCGATGTCTAATTTTATAACCGGAGCCAATAAAACCGGATATCACATTAAAAATGTCAATATTGACAGAGATACAGAGAATATTGAATTTCTTGATATCAGAAACATTGCTTTAGGCGATTCATGCCCGGTATGTCATGAAAAAATTAAATTAGCAAGAGGAATTGAGGTTGGTCACATATTTAAACTAGGTGATAAATATACAAAAGCACTTGATTGTCTGTACCTGGATGCTAACGGAAAATCGCAGACCATGCTGATGGGATGCTACGGGATAGGTATCGGGAGAACCATGGCTTCTGTCATAGAGCAGAATTATGATGAGAAAGGGATTATTTGGCCAATGGCTATTGCTCCTTATCAAGTAATTATTATTCCGATCAATATATCTGATCAGGAGCAGGCCGCTGCTGCTGATGCACTATATGAAAAACTGCTCAGTGAAAATATCGAAGTTCTTTTCGATGACAGAAAAGAAAGACCAGGAGTAAAATTCAATGATGCAGAATTGATCGGGATTCCAATCAGAATCACAGTCGGTAAAAAAACAGGTGAAGGAATCGTTGAATACAAACTCAGAAAAAGCAGTGACATGGAAGAAATCAATATTGCTGATGTTATTAACAGAGTGAAAAATGACATTTTAAAGAGTTAATTGAATAAGTTATAGTAAAACGTAACAAATGCCTGATTATCTGATAAAATAAAGTTATCACAGACATATGAATTCAGACCATCAGGCATTTGATTTATCTTATCATTGAATTCATGTGGGAAGGAGTGGTCATGACAAGAGAAAGAGCATATGAAATTCTGGAACTGGAAATGGACTCTTCAAATGATCTCATCATTAAAAAATATGAAAATTTATTAAGGCTTGCCAAAACCAACCAGGCTTATGATGAAAAACTTCTTTTTGAAGCCTATGCTTATTTAATTGGGAACCCGTGGCAGACAGCCAGCTCAAAAAAGAACCGCTATAAAAAACTTGATAATTTTCTTTATTATAATGGCAAAAAAATAATTATCGGGGTCATTGTCCTTGCAGCACTTATCTTCTTCATCATCTTATTGTCACAGAAATCTGGGCTGAATCCATTCTTTGGGAATATTCGAGGTGGAAATGGTGCCGGATTCTAAATGATAAAAAACTAGAGACAGGAGAAATGAAAATGACTGAAGAAAGAGCTTACGAAATTCTGGAACTTGACAAAGATGCCAGTAAAGAAGAAATAAAGAAAAAATATGAGAACTTCATGCGGCTGACCAAGTTTGATAAGTCATATGATGAAAAACTGATTACAGAAGCATTTGATTTTCTAATGGGATACAGCTGGGGAGAAGTAAAAGGGGAAGCTGATTATTATGCCAAAGGCATCAATAAGAAAAAAATTGAGAACTTTTTCTACCACTACAGCAGACATTTGCTGTATGGCATTATTGCATTAGTAATATTTGGTGCCATTGCCATTTCTGTGCTTTCAAGGCAACCTAAACCTGATGTTGGAGTTTTAATGACTGGCGATACTTTTGTCACAGATTCTGTTGCCATTGAAACTGCGATTGAACAGGATTTCGGATTTGAATTTGTCCGTGTCATCCCTGTTATGATCTCGTTGACTGCTGATGGAGAAGTAAATTCTGCAAACATGACTTTATTGGCAACAACACTTCAAGGCGGTGAGGGAGATGTCATTTTTACAGATCTGAAGACGCTGACTTTCCTGGCTAAAGAAGATACACTTGAAGATCTGTCCCTTCACTTTGATGAACTGGGAATCGATAAAGATGACAGTCGGATCATGTGGATGAAAAATGATATTTATAATACTGTGTATGCAGCAGGAATCAATCTGGGTGATTTTAATGAATTTGATGATTATTTAACCAATCCGTTAACTTTCATAGCTATTCCGGACTATACGAGAAACACTGAAAACGCTTTTATCATGATGAAGCAATATATTGATAATCAAGTTGATTAAAATCAAAAAATATTAAGTATTTCTAATAGTTTATATATGAAAGTGATATATAATAGTATATGGTGAAAAAAGATCAGAGGGAGACAATCATATGAATATTGAAAAAGTGAAGATTTTAGCAGATACAATAAGGGATAATATTTCAAAAGTTATCATAGGGAAAGAAGAAGTAATTGACATTGTTTTAGTGTCATTGTTTTGTCAGGGACATGTTTTATTAGAAGATGTACCTGGTCTTGGAAAAACTGTGTTAGCGAAATGTCTTTCAAAATCTATTAATTGTGACTTTAAAAGAATACAGTTCACACCAGATTTGCTGCCATCGGATTTAACAGGATTAAGCATTTACAACCAGAAAGAAAATGATTTTTTCTTCAGGGAAGGACCATTGTTTACAAACATAGTTCTTGCAGATGAAATAAACAGAGCGACCCCGAGAACACAGTCAGCATTACTTGAATGTATGGAAGAGCAGCAGATCACTGTTGAAGGTCAAACCAGAAAGCTCGGTCAGCCTTTCTTTGTTATTGCCACTCAGAATCCACTCGAAACTCAAGGGACTTTCCCGCTTCCTGAAGCACAGATGGACAGATTTTTTGTCAGATTAAGTATCGGTTATCCCAATCATGAGGAGAGTGTCGCTATTTTGAACCGCTTCGAAAGTGAACAACCTTTAAATGATTTACAAAGCGTTGTCAGGGAAAATGATATAATCGATATCCAGAATTCAATGTCAATGGTCAAAGTAAGTGATGACCTTAAAAATTATATTATTGATCTTGTAGAAGAAACAAGAAAAAATTCTAAGCTGGCACTCGGCCTGAGCCCCAGAGGTTCTCTTGCGTTGATGAAAGCTGCACGTGCCTACGCTGCTATCAAAGGGAGAGATTTTGTAACACCGACAGATGTTAAAGCGATTTGTGTTCCAGTCATGGCACACAGAGTTATGTTAAAAGGTCACGCATTGTCATCAGGAACAAGTGGAACCATAAAAGTCATTGAGGAAATTCTTGAAAAAGTAGAAGCCCCTACTGAAAAGGAAAAAGGAGACTTTTAATGGAGCTCATTGTCATCGCCACTCTGGTCATGCTTTTTTTTCTGATAGAACTTTTGTTTTACAAGAAATTATTGTTGAAGAGAGTTGAATATTCTTTATCCTTCAGTAAGACTGAGGCATTTGAAGGTGACGATATGTTTGTTGATGAAGTTATTTATAACCGCAAACCTGTCGCCATGCCTTGGATCAAGGCTGATATTCATGCATCTAAATTTCTGGAATTCGCAAATGCAAGTTCAGCTATTATTGATGAAAGAAGACTGGTAACCAGCGGATTCATGCTGAGAGGGTTTCAGAAAACAAAAAGACGATGGTACATGAAATGCACAAGAAGAGGTGTTTTCAACATTGAGAACGCTACAATAACCTGCGGCGATCTTTTAGGATTAGTCACAGAATCAAAAGCAATACCAATTAATACAACATTGACGGTTTATCCGGGTACAATTGATATCAATGAGATTTTCTTCTCATCAAAAGATTTAATGGGTGAAGCTATTGTTAAAAGATTTATTCTTGATGATCCTTTTATTGTCAAAGGAACCAGAGACTATATTCCAGGAGATGCCATCAACAAGATTAACTGGAATGCGACAGCAAGATATAACCGGCTAATGGTCAAAGAAAATGATTTCACCTCAAAAATCGGTATCACAGCTTTATTGAATATTCAATCAGCTGAAAATGAGTTTAACTTTGTCAAGGACAGAGAAGTCATAGAATTTGGCATCAAGGCAATTTCAACTATTATCAATCGTGGATTCAAAGAAGGTATGCCGGTCAGATTCGGATCAAACGGCTGTACAATCAGTAATCAGAGTGACATGATTCTGACAAGCGTTGGAACAGGGCAGGAGCATGTGCTTGAATTGTTAGCTACATTATCAAATCTTCACCTGAAAAACATAAGAAGTTTTGAACTTTATTTAGAGAAAATTGAAGATGAAATCAGAAACACGCAAGTTTTCATTGTCACCGCTTATCTTAACGAAGCAATTATTGAAGTGGCAAGAAGAATGCAGCGTAAAGGAAATACCTTGAAATTTCTGGTACTGGATATCTATGATGAATCAATGATCATGCCAAGTGATATGGAAATATTCTTTATGAGAAGGGAACTTGAAAATGAATCTGCTTAAGAAATACCTGATACGAAAATTCATTCCTTTCATAGCTATCATCGGAAGCCTGACTCCCTTTGCCATTTCCATTCAGCATATCATCAATCAGCAGATTAATGTGATAACACAGAGCCTTATCTTTGTTATTTTCATTTTAGCGGGCATCATCATTGGGTCTTTAGCCAGTGCTGTTTATACAAGAAACGGAAAAGACATTTTAACATATAATTACCTTGACAAAGCATTGTTAATAAAACAGAAAGCCTATTTTCTGTTTCCGTTAGCAACGGTGGCAGGTTACATGATGGGAATATCTTATTCAGGTCTTTACGCCATCGCCTGTGCTATCCTTTACTCAATGGCGTTTGTATCAGGTATTGGAATCGGCATTTTCGATTATCGTGATGTGCTGAATAAGAATACACTGTATGTCGGAACTGTTCCGATAGGCCTGTCATTCATTTATGCTTATTACGCTACCCAGAATCCGGTATTCGTTGATGTGGTATGGGTTTACGGAAGTGTTTATCTATATGCCTATTTATTGTTTATTAACCGTATGAGACTTGATTCCATCATCTTTTTCAGAAATTCAGTCAATGTTGAAAACAGTAAAAGTATCAGAGTGTTTAATGATATATTAATCACCGGATTTTTCAGTTTATTTCTGATCTTTTTTAATTTCAGAAAAGTCATCTCCTTCGGATACAGCTTTGTCATGAAAGGCATAGAGTGGCTTTTTGCCATGCTTGCCACAATCATGAACAGTCTTTTATCTTTTGCAGAAATACCGCCATCAGAAGGAGCAACAGAAGACTTTAACCAGTTCCTGGGAGGAGAAGCTATCCAGACCTCCTTGTTTCTCAAGATTCTTATCTTCACCTTTGGTGCGCTTTTCTGTCTTGCTATTCTAATCGTCATATTTATAGGAATCAGAATTGTTATCAGAGCCATCAGGAAGTTTATGGGGAATCTTTCAGGTGTTGGAAACAACAGCGCAAAAGAAAAGAAAATCAAGACAAAAGAATATGAAGAAGAAAGTGAAATAATAAAAAGCAGTAAGAAAAAGGAAGTTTATCATCATGAGAATAAGTACCTGTATACACTTAAAGGTTTGGATAAACTGCAGAATGATGATGAAAAATTAAGATATCTTTATGGATTTGCCCTTGAAAGGCTGATCATACAGGATGTCAGGATTTTAAAAAGTGATACACCGGTACAGATTCTAGATAAGATTGCACAACGTAAAGGTGGAATAGAGCTCAATGAGGAGCAGTTTTCTAAATTTACTGAGGAATATAGACGAGTCAGGTATGGATATAAACCGTCAATGAAAATTGACTTCACTGAAAAAGGTAAAGAATTAGAAAAGAGAATTGCAGAAATAAAAATCAACAAACAAAATTTTTAAGTTTTTTTATTTGATAAGTAATATTGTAGTTGGGTATAATTAGTTAAGTGATTATAAATATATTTGCTTATCATTTTAAATGATATATAATAAAAAAACAAACTTGAAAACAGGAGTGAAAATTTTGAAAACTAAAAAATTACCTATAATTCCTT
>JAFGUQ010000103.1 GCA_016938455.1 Clostridia bacterium | reverse complement strand
GGTTCTGTGAGGGGCAGCAGCTACTCCTCGCTTGATGTGATAAATATTAAGAAAGGGAAAGAGTAGTGGGCTGTCTACTCGACGGAATCATCATGAATATTAAAGATATTATCTATGAAAGAAGAACCATCAGAAAATTCACTGACAGGAAAGTGTCTGATAGTGACTTGAACTATCTGATTGATCTTGCTCGAATGGCACCATCAGGAAGTAATATGCAGCCTCTCAAGTATGCTATTGTCAATCAAGAGGACAATGTCCAGAAAGTATTTAAATTGACAAAATGGGCTGGTTATTTAAAAGGAAAAGGCAGCCCTGATGAGACAGAAAGACCAACAGCTTTCATTATCGTCTTAAATGATGAGGAAATCAGAAAAGAAGGATATGAACTTGATGCAGGTGCTAGTATTCAGAATATACTCCTTGGAGCCACAGAAAAAGGTATCGGGACAGCTTGGCTTGGAGCAATTGACAGAGATGAGATAAGAAATATTCTTGAAATACCAATGAGATTCAGAATCATATCAGCTATTGCACTTGGATATGCCAATTACAAAACTGTGATTGAAGAGGAAAAAGGTGACATCAAATATTACCTGGATAATGATGATGTTCTGCATATTCCTAAAAGGAAAAATAGCGATATTATAGTATTGACAAAATAGCATATCTAATCTATACTTTCTTAGTGGTTTTGCGGGTGTGGCGGAATTGGCAGACGCGCTAGATTTAGGATCTAGTGTCCAACGTGTGGGTTCGAGTCCCTCCACCCGTACCACTTTTTTAGAGGTTAACATGAGAAGAAGAAGACTTTTAATTAAAATATTCGCAATCATAATTGCATCCATTTTTCTGCTTTCTACTTTTTCAGCGATATTCATGTATGCACTTAAATAAATATTAAAAATCATATACAAGTCAGGGAAATTTTACTATAATTAAAATATATAATTATGCAGGTGGTAATGTGAACTTTTTAGACAACCTTAATTTTGAGAATTTTTTTAAACTCCTGCCAAGTGATATTTTAAATCCCTTGTCAATCATTGGCGCGGCTATAGATATTATCATTATTACATTCATTATTTATAAGCTGATTACCCTGGTTCAGGAAACTAGGGCTTTCAGTCTTCTTAAAGGAATTCTGCTGATTATTTTACTGGCTATTGTCAGCAAACTGTTGAATCTCCGGACCATTTCATTTCTCATAGACAATATTTTTGCGTTTGCAGTACTTGCCATTGTCATTATTTTTCAGCCTGAAATCAGACGGGCACTTGAAAAACTTGGTGCCGGAGGCATCAAGAACTTCTTCGGATCTTACAGTGAAGAGTACAAGATCAAAATAACTTCAATGGTGGAGGAAGTCGTGAAATCCTGCGTAGAAATGTCTGCACAATACATCGGGGCATTAATCGTCATAGAAAAAGAAATTAAAATTGGAGAATTCATCAATACAGGAACCAAGATTGATTCGCTTACTTCCAGTGAACTGATACAAAATATTTTTGTTCCCAATACTCCATTACATGATGGAGCCATCATTATAAGAGAAGACCGGATCATGGCTGCATCATGCTTCTTGCCGCTGACAGATAATCCCAATCTAAGCAAAGAACTGGGAACAAGGCACAGGGCAGCACTTGGAATCACTGAAATCTCAGACTGTATTGTCATTGCAGTTTCAGAAGAATCAGGAAAAATTTCATATGCCATAAATGGAGGGCTTGTCAGAAATTTGAACAAAGATACATTACGAAAAGCACTTTTACTTAACCTGTTAAAAGAAAGCAATCACAAATCCAAAAATATTTTGAAAGGAAGAAATGGTGTTAAGAAGGTTAAAAAATAACTTAGGATATAAAATAGTGGCATTTCTTCTTGCGGTGCTTTTTTGGGTGGTTGTCTATAACAATGACAATCCTGTTAATGTGGAGAGATTACCAATTCCTATTACTTTTACCAATCAGACTTATCCTACCACTAATAATCTTAGAATCCTGAACGATTATGATAAATCAGTGACCATAGAAATAAGAGGCCGTAATGACGAGCTCAGTCAGGTATCAGCCTCTGATTTTGTCATTATCTATGATTTCAGTGAAATTAATTCTGCAAATGTCAGCAGCATCACCTATAGTTCGGTTAAGTATCTTGGCGATAAAGCCATTGATTATAAAGTAATCAATGAAGGAAAGATTAATTTGGATGTTGAACGCATCATGACAACTGAGAATAAGATTGCTGTGGAATTAACAGGTGAGCCTGCTTTCGGGTACAGTATTGTCTCAAGGACAATCACGCCTGAAAATTTCACTATCAAAGATGTCAGTTCGCTGGTGTCAAAAGTTGCCACTGCAATTGTCAGAGTTGACATTGAGGGAATCAAAGGGGATAAAAATGTCAGAAGATTCTGTGAGTTTTATGATCAACAGGGGAATATCATCAATGAGCTGAATGCTTATTTGGCGGTTGATATTTCTATAGAAGTAGCCAGAGAATTTGATGTTGAAACGACCATTTATGGAGTGCCAGATCCTGATTATCAGGTTATATCCAAAGATCCTCAACCTTCTAAAGTGAAAATATCAGGTCCGGAATCCGCACTTGCTTCCATTGATGTCCTGAAAACAGAATCAGTCAGTGTATCAGGAGCCAATCAAGACTCAATTGTCAAAGCAGCGTTGATTAATGTTCCCATAGGCTGCAAGGTTGTTTCGGGTATTAATGAAGTTTCAATTGCCATAAGAGTTGAAAAACTGGAAGAAAGAATATTTGACTTTACAAGCAGTGAGATAGATATCAAATATAAGGATTCCAATAATGCCTATTCTTACTTTATACTGGATCCAGGAGTTTCGATTACACTAAAGGGAAGAACAGAAATTCTGGATCAGATTAATAAAGCAGATCTGTCACCCAGTATCGATGTCCGTTCACAAAAAGATACAGTGACATTCCTGCCTGTAGAAATATCAATCCCTGCAGAACAGGCACAGGATATTAAGCAGGTCAGCTTCATATCTGTGGAAGTGAAGATAGTCAAGAATATGACTATCACCATTCCAACTAGTGAAATTACACTGATTAATCAGAGAAATGACTTATACACATACAGCTATCCAAGAGTACAGACTTCACTGATCGTTTCTGGATTCTCAGAAGACCTGGCTGATGTATCAGTAAGCACTTTAAATCCTACAATCAATGTCAAGGACCTGACTGAAGGAACACATAGAATAAAACTGAACTATACCATACCTGCGAATACTGAAGTATTTAACAGTGTATTGGTGGATGTCATAATTAAGGCAAAATAAAAATGAAAAAAATACAGATAAGTGACATAAGGATCAATGTTGAAGCAGCTGCTTCTTCAGGAATTGATTGCTGTGTAGAAAATGAAATAAAAAAAAGATTGAATACTGATCAATATCAGTATCATGGTTTGCTGAGAAAATCAATTGATGCAAGAAGGAAAAGCAATATTTATTATGAAGTAACTGCAGCGGTTTCGGTAGAAGATTCTTTTAAAACAGGTCAGCTTTTGCATGTAGAGGATAGTAATGACTTTCAGCCTGATAGAATCATTCCTGGTACTTTTAAACTGCAGTCTAATATCATTATAGCCGGTGCCGGGCCATGTGGCTTGTTTGCAGCGCTGCTTTTATCACGGTATGGATATCATCCTGTCATTATAGAGCGTGGTGATGATATTGACAACAGAGAGTTGAAAACCAGAAAATTCTGGGTAGACGGAGTACTTGATACTGAAAGCAATGTTCAGTTTGGTGAAGGAGGAGCAGGAACTTTTTCTGATGGTAAACTGGTGACAAGAGTCAAAGATAAAAGATCGGGTTATGTCATCAATACATTTGCTGAGTTTGGAGCTGATAAAGCCATCACATATGAAACAAAGCCACATATCGGAACTGATAAGCTTAAGATCATCATAAAAAACATCAGAAGTGAAATCATTAAAAACGGCGGAACATTTCTGTTCAACAGTAAAATGACAGATATTGAACTTAAAGACCATAAAGTCATTTCGATTACAGTCAATGACCAAGATGAAATGAAATGTGATGCTTTGATTCTTGCAACCGGTCACAGTGCAAGAGACACTTATGAAATGCTTTTTAAAAAAGGGATTCTGATGATTCAGAAATCATTTTCAATGGGTGTAAGAATTGAACACCTGAGGAATGATGTGAATCATGTGCAATATGGAGACAAAGCTCGATACATAAAAGAAAGTGCAGAATACTTTTTAAGCGCTAAGATTAACCAGCGTTCAGCTTATACTTTCTGCATGTGCCCAGGTGGGGTAGTCGTCAATGCCGCAAGCGAAGAAAACAGTGTTGTTACTAATGGAATGAGCTTTTCAAAAAGAAACGGCAGCAATTCAAACAGTGCATGGGTTGTCAATGTTGATCCTGCAGATTTTCATGACAGCCATCCTTTAAGCGGGATAAGACTTCAAAGAGAAATCGAACAGAAATCATTTTTAATGGGCGGAAGTGATTACAGCCTGCCTGTACAGAAGTTGAATGATTTTTTAAAAGGAGAAAAAACCAGAAAGCTGGGGAAAATCACCCCTTCTATTGCAGGAAATTACAGATATGGAAATTTAAATGAAGCTTTACCTTCATTCATCAGCGATACTTTAAAAAAATCATTACCTATGTTCAATAATAAAATGAATTTTTTCAATGACAGAGATGCCATTTTATCAGGATGCGAGACAAGAACAAGTTCTCCCGTCAGAATCATGCGTGATGAATATGGGAGATCACTGGAATACTCAAATTTGTTTCCAGGAGGAGAAGGAGCCGGGTATGCAGGCGGTATCACATCAGCCGCTATTGATGGATTGAAACTTGCTGAACAGATAATAAGAACTTTTACAACAGATTAAATAAAGGAGAAAATCATGGGAAAACTTTTCGGTACAGATGGAGTCAGGGGAATCGCTAATGTTGAACTCACCTCTGACCTGGCATTTAAACTTGGACAGGCCTGCGCTTATGTTTTAGCAGGGGAGGTAAATCATGTACCTAATGTATTAGTGGGAACCGATACAAGAATTTCATGTGACATGCTTGAATCTGCATTAAATGCAGGATTATGTTCAGTAGGGACCAATGTCATCAAAGTAGGTGTGATTCCAACCCCCGGAGTCGCATATTTAACCAGAAAATATAAAGCAGATGCAGGGGTAGTCATTTCAGCATCACATAATTCATTTGAATTCAATGGAATCAAATTTTTTGACTCAGACGGGTATAAACTTCCTGATGAAATAGAGGAGAACATTGAAGAGTTTATTCTTTCTGAAAAGAAACTGCCTCATAAGACAGGAACAGAAATAGGAAGAATCTTTAAAAGAGAAGAGCTGATTGATGACTATGTTGATTTTCTGGTCAGTACTGTCGATATTGATTTGACTGGTATGAAAATTATCATTGACTGTGCCAACGGAGCGGCTTATCAAGTGGCTAAAAGGGTATTTGACAGATTAGGCGTTGATACCACTGTGTTGTTTGATTCTCCTGATGGAATCAATATTAATCATCACTGCGGATCAACACACATAGATCAGATTATCAGTGAAATAAAGAAAGACAGTTATGATATCGGATTTGCCTATGATGGTGATGCTGATAGAGTGATGACAGTCTGTGAAAGGGGTAATCTGATTGACGGTGACAGGATGCTTGGTGCACTGGCCATATTCATGAAAGAGAAGAATCTGCTTTCTAGTCACACGATTGTCGCCACCATCATGTCAAACATGGGACTTGAGAAACTTGCAAGTGACAATCAGATGCTGCTGACCAGAACAAAAGTCGGTGACCGTTATGTCGTGGAAGAAATGAAAAAAAACAACCATCAGATCGGTGGTGAACAATCTGGACATATTATCTTAAATGACTATAATACAACGGGTGATGGGATACTGACATCGTTGAAACTCTTATCAATGCTGAGAGACAAGAAAATGAAAGCTTCAACAATGATTGAATTAATGATAGAATATCCTCAGGTAACAGTTAATGCCAAGGTGAAAAACCACAATAAAGCCAAGCTTTTTGATAATAAGAAAATCATGGAGCTATATCACCAAATTGAAAACCAACTGAGTGTAGAAGGGAGGATTATACTAAGACCTTCAGGAACAGAACCAATTGTCAGAGTCATGATTGAAGGTAAAGATATAACTGATATAACAGAAAAGGCCAATCAGCTGGGAAAACTGATTGAAAAAACATTAGGATAAAAGGGAAAAACAGAAATAGCGCCAGGACAAATTTTATTTGTTGACGAGGAGAAGGAGTATCGAAACATTCGGCGGATGCCTTCCGGTTTTCACAAATCGAGATGTGTTTTTAGAAAAACTGCAGGTGATTGCAGAACAAAGAAAACATGATGTGATTCTTTTCATCCTGAAAAATTGAACGGAGGAAATAAAATGTGTGGAATAGTAGGTTACGCAGGTAACAAAGATACTATATCTGTTTTACTACATGGACTTGAAAAACTGGAATACAGGGGCTATGATTCAGCAGGGATTGCTTATCTTGAAAATGGTGAAATAAAGGTGAGTAAATGTAAAGGAAGACTGATTAATCTTCAGGAAAAACTGGCAGACCGTCATACGGAAAATATCGGCACCGGTATCGGACATACTAGATGGGCCACTCATGGGGAACCGAACGATATCAACTCTCATCCTCACTTAAGTAAAAACAATCAATTCTGCATTGTCCATAATGGAATTATTGAAAATTACATCAGTCTGAGAGACAATTTAATCAGAGAAGGGTATCACTTTGAATCAAATACTGATTCTGAAGTGATTACGCATTTACTGCATTTCAACTATAACGGTGAAATGATAGAGACTATTTTAAAAACGATAAACCAGCTTGAAGGATCATATGCACTTGCTATCATTTGTAAAGATCATGATGACAAGGTCTTCTGTGTCAGAAAAGAAAGCCCTTTAATTGTCGGCAGTGGAACAGGTGAAAACTTCATTGCTTCAGATATTCCTGCCATACTTAAATATACGAGAGAGATTTTCATTATGGAGGATAATGAAATTGCTATCATTGACAAGGATAACATTACTTTTTTCAATTCTTTCGGGAGTTCAATTTCTAAAAATGAAGTGTTAGTCACATGGGATGAAAAAGCATCTGAAAAAGGTGGTTTTGAGCATTTCATGTTAAAAGAGATTCATGAAGAACCTGAATCAATCAGAAAGACGATTAATCCGAGGATCAAGAACAACCACATCGTGCTTGAAGGGATTACACTTGAAAAACCCAAAAAGATAGCCATTGTCGCCTGTGGAACAGCCTATCATGCAGGAGTGGTAGGGAAATATCTGATTGAGAAATTGCTGAGAATACCGGTTGAAGTAGATATCGCAAGTGAATTCAGGTATCGTGAACCGATCATTGATGAAGATACACTGACCATTATCATCTCCCAGTCAGGAGAAACCATCGATACATTGTTTGCTCTCAGGAAAGCCAGGGAAAAAGGATCGAGAATTCTTTCTATTGTTAATGTAGTGGGCAGTTCCATAGCAAGAGAGTCAGATGATGTTCTTTATACATGGGCAGGACCTGAAATAGCAGTGGCTTCCACAAAGGCCTATTCAACACAGCTGTCTGCCATATACCTGATTACGCTGATGATGTATGAAGGAAAGGACAAGGAATTGCTGATCAGCCAGCTAAAAGACATTCCTGATCAAATCAGCAAAGTGATTAAAGATATGTCAGCCATACAAAAAGCATCTTCACTACTGTTTGGCAGTAAAAGCATTTTTTTCATTGGAAGAGGCCTTGACTATGCATTGTCTATGGAAGGAAGCCTTAAGCTTAAAGAGATATCATATATTCATTCAGAAGCTTATGCAGGCGGTGAACTGAAACATGGAACGATTGCACTGATAGAAGAGGGAACACCCGTCATATGCTCACTGACACAACATGACCTGATTGATAAAATGATCAGTAACATCAGAGAAGTGAAAGCCAGAGGTGCCTATGTCATGGTAATCACTCAGGAAAGCCACTGCGAGCAGGTTAAGGAAGTAGCTGATATGATTGTGATGATACCTGAGGTTAACCCTGTTTTTTCACCGGTTATTGCTGTCGTACCCATGCAGCTGTTCGCTTACTTCTGTTCTGTAGAAAAAGGAAATGATGTCGACAAACCAAGAAATCTGGCAAAGAGTGTGACTGTGGAGTAATCGATGTGCATGACTATAGTCCTGTTCTGTCTAGTTCCTTTAAATTGTATAATTTAATCAGATTCATCAGTTTTATAGGATATAACGGGTCGGTAGCATAACCGGCCCTTTTTATTGCCCATGCTCCTAACGTGGAATCATACATGACATCTCTGAAAGGAGCATATCTTGAACTGGTTAAAAGAAGGGTTTTATGGTCGGTCCAGCCTTCCTGAACATTATTGTAGGCTCTGAACTGTGCATCAATACGATAGGAGACTCCATTATAGACTTCCCATGTATTCGATGTGACTGATCCATTGGTTGCACTTCCTTTGATACCGAAGAGGTTATATGAGAATTTCCCGTTATATTTATCAACCGGAACGCTTTGACCCCATCCAGTTTCTAAAATCGCCTGTGCAGTCTGTAACGCAGCAGACATTCCTGTCCGGGTCCATGATTCTTTTGCCAATGCTGAAGCAAAAGTTAAAAAATTGTCTTTTTCAATAATCGGTTTTGAACCATATATTGTCCCTGTATAAATGGTGAAAGTCACGGTTTCGCTGGATATGACTGTCCCCTGATAGATACCTTCAATCATGATACTGGCAGCACCGGCATCAGATGGTATCGGCGTATATTTGAACTCATCAGCCGGGTTGATGTTTGAAGCAAGGTACCTCTTTATGCCGGTATCAAGATCAGTGAAAACATAATTCACACCGGTTAAAGTGACATTGGTTTTAGGTTTGAGTGTGGCAGATGATGTCAGTACCTGTTTAGGACCTACTCCTGATAAAAGCAGTTTTGGACTTCCGTCAATGGTTACATTCGTGACTGGGCTTTCGTATTCATTACCGTTTTTATCTGTCACTATGACAAATAATTCATACTTTCCGGTAAATTCCGGACCTGGGAACCATTCGTAACTGCCAGTGGTGACAGTAGACAGTAATGTAAGCTCTTTCGTTTCGCTGTTTCTTGCAATGTATCTTATTTCGCTGACATTGTAGTTTCTGTAAGCTGACAATGTGACTGCTTTATTTATGGTAGATCCTTCAGAAACACCAGAAACAGCTAGTTTTCTGTCAACTAGAACAGTGACATAAGAGGCAGTACTCTGATAGGCATAGCCACTGCTGTCATAAGCGGTTACTGTGATTTTACATACACCGTTAAATTCATATGATGGATACCAGGTAAAAGAACTCTGCGGATCCAGCTGATCAAAACTGGCAGTTGTCCCGTTTTTATAGTTCATTATATTATATTTCACATAAGCTGCTGTAAAATCCATGGAGGGTTTCATTGTCAAAGGCCCCTTAACCAGTGCTGTTTCATCGATGCCTGTTAAAGAAACCTGTGTACTGACTGCGACTGTGACAGCCAGACTGTCTCCACCAATAAAAGTACCGTTTTCATCATAAAAAGCAGCAACCAGAATCTTATTGCCGATATCTTCTGTCTGAGGATAATATGAAAATTCAGCAGTACTGCTGCTTGCTCTGGCAACAACAAAGCCTGTTGCTGTGTCAGTGTCTAATAATAAAAACCTGATTTCTGAAGCATCACTGATATATTTTTCTTCAGCTTCCAGAGTGAAAACCGTTTTACCAGTTAAAACAGCACCAGTCTGATGTGAGGTGATTCTTATCCCGAAAAAAGGTTGAACGGTAGAAGTTTTGCTCGAATCTACAGTGACTGTTCTGGTGGAGTTATTCCAGTCGACACCGACTCCGAAAGCGTTGCTGATCAGACGAACCGGCACATAGGTTCTGTCATTGATGATTAGCGGTGCCACATCACTAAGCTGGTAGGACTCACCGTTGTTATATTCAACCACATAACTTCCTATTCTCAAGAATAAGCTTATATTTCCTTTTACGATTTTAACTGTCCGGTTATCTCCGTCCCAAATGACATCTGCTCCGATTTCCTCAGCGATGAACCGGACTGGAACCAGGGTTCTGCTGTTAATGATCACTGGTCCGGACAGTTCAGTGATGTCTTTTCCGTCGACAATAAGTTTTATATCAGAAGCATATGCTGCTTTTACGTTGACAGATCCGTTTATTAGTATAACAATAAACAACAGCATAATGGCGGGTAATAACATTTTGATTTTCTTTTGCATATTTTTCCTTCTTTCGTTACTCCTGTCTTTAATGAAAACAGGTCCTGGTCTTTCGAGACTTTTTCTTTTGTTAAAGTACATACTAGATAAACGAATGATTACTGTAAAATGTTCCCGGAGTAATTGAAATATTCATAGTCCCATTTTACTTTTAAATTGTCATTATGTCTAATTAAATTATTGTAATGTTCATGATTATTGATACCCTGTAATGAGGTGCAAAGAACAGTGTTTTATTTTTTTCTAAGATAATTCTTTTAAAGCTATTGTAATATTGATAAAAACTGATATTCTATATGCATTGAGAAATTAACTGATGACCACGATGGAGTAATACACATTAATGAATAAACTTAAGATATTCATAAACAAAATATTTTTGATGGTTTTTTATGGGAACGATATTGAACTCCTGACTTTCCCAAACAAAAAAGACAGAGATATGTTCATTTGGCAGGCTGTTTTCGGAACAGTGGTTGTCAATTTGATGTTTGCCACTTTTTTCAGCGGTATTTTCATCTATTTTAAAACACCAGACGGATTGATGGGTTATGTACCAACCCTTCCCAGCATCGCAGGGATATTTCTGATTTTTTCTGGTGTCATTACTGAGAAAATCAGAAATATCAAAAGAGTGGTTGTCTTTTTGAACTACTTGAGTAAAACACTCATTTTATCCATTGTCTGGATTCCACTGCTGATTAATAATGAGTATACACCATATATTATGCTGTTCATCGCATTTTGGGGATTTCTCGCCAATGCGGTCATGAGCATCATCATCAATAACTGGTTTGTAGAAGTCATCGATGAAAAAATAAGAGGAAGGTACATGTCTGCAAGAAGTATCTTCACACTAATCATTTCCGCAACAATTCCTGTTATCGCAGGACGTTTTCTTGACATCAGTACGGATAAATATGTCGCATTCTGCGTCATCTTTACTGTTGGCTGGATTTTTTCGAACCTTGAATCTTTTTCCATGAGTAAAATCTCGAATCCGGTTAAAGAAGAAAAAGACTATATTAAATACAAGTTCAAAGATTTATTCTCAAAACCTTTAGGAAACAAGGAGTTCATGAAGTTCATATGGCTGATGGTTTTCTTCCACATTGTATGGAATTTATCAATGACATTTGCTTCTGTATATCAGCTTAAGTACATGGAAATCTCGTATACATATATTAATCTGATTTCAGCCTTGGGAGCCATCCTGCAGATTTTTGTCTATCCTGTTGCTGGAAAGATGATTGACAAATATGGATCGAAACTTGTCATGAGAATCGCCTTTTTCTTTTTCATGGTTCACGGTCTGTTATATTTTTTCATGGTGAAGCAAAATGCATACATCCTGTTTTTCCTGTTGAACATCAATGCAGTATTCATCAATCCTGCCTGGGCATTAAGTACATTCAATGAACGATTCAAGATTATTCCAAAACAGGGGAGAACCATCTATGACGGTTTTTTCTCCACAGTCTTAGGGATTGCTGTTGTGTTAGGACCGGTTATCGGGAATTTACTGAGAAACCTGTTTCTCAAACTTCAGCTGAAGAACATGGAACTTCCAGAGTTCAGATTTCTTTTTCTGCTGACTTTCATTGTCTTATTTATCATGAATGTCATCATGTTCCTAAATGCGAGAAAGCGAAGCAGACATGATGAGAATTATGTGAAGTTTCAACCTCTGAAATTATTGAAGAAAAAAAACACTTATATTGATGATTCCGTAAAAGTATATAAAAAGTAATTATTTGACATTATAAAAAAGCAGGCATATAATTGTTATATACCCCCCAGGGGGGATAGGAGTGATCATGAAGAAAACGATTGACATACAAGGGATGACCTGCACAGCCTGTGCAGCTTCCATTGAAAAAATATTAAAAAAAGAAAATGCCATCAGTGATATCACTGTCAATTTTGCCGCTTCAAAGATGAATATTGATTATGATGAGAAAAAAATTGATCTTGGAAGTATTGCCAGGAAAGTGGAATCCATAGGATATAAAGCAGTCATTGAAGATAAAAACGAATCGGCTCATGCTGACTATGCGCAGGAAGAAATGGTGAATATGAAAAAAAGGCTTCTTTATTCACTTCTTTTTACCATACCGCTTTTTTATCTTGCAATGGCTCATATGATTAAATTTCCTGTTCCGTCATTTTTACATGGGCAGGACAACCTGCTGATCATGGCGTTATTACAGATGCTTCTTGCTATTCCAGTTCTGATTTTAGGAAGAAGCTTCTATGTTAGGGGATTTAAATCACTTCTTAAGTTTTCCCCTAATATGGATTCTTTAGTCGCTGTCGGTACAAGTGCAGCATTTATTTACGGTGTTTTTGTGGTCTTTCAGCTGGCATACGGTTTTTCGCACAGCCAGATGGACAGAATTGCTCTATATGGCAATGATTTGTATTTTGAATCAGCTGCTGTGATTCTGACATTGATTACTTTAGGTAAATTTCTTGAAGCAAAAGCAAAAGGTAAAACTTCTGATGCTATAGAGAAACTTTTGAAGCTGACTCCTGAACAGACTCTAGTTGAAAGAGATAATGCACAGGTCTTGATCAGCACCAGAGATGTCATCATAGGAGATATCGTTATTATAAAACCGGGAGACAGAATCCCGGTTGATGGTGTCATTATCAAAGGTTATTCAAGTGTGGATGAATCAATGCTGACAGGAGAAAGCATCCCTTTAGAGAAAACCGTCAACAGCAGAGTGGTTGCAGGCAGTATCAATCAGACAGGAAGTTTTACTTTTAAAGCCACTAATATTGGACATGATACAGTCTTATCAAAAATCATCAGTCTTGTCGAACAGGCGCAGGGGACAAAAGCTCCGATTGCCAGGTTAGCTGATAAGGTGAGTGAATATTTTGTGCCGGCTGTAATAGGGGTTTCATTACTGGTATTTGTTCTCTGGCTTTTACTTGGACATACTTTTAATTTTGCATTTAGAATTGCCATATCTGTTCTTGTGATCTCATGTCCCTGTGCATTAGGACTTGCCACTCCGACAGCGATCATGGTCGGAACAGGAATCGGAGCTAAACACGGGATACTTATTAAAACAGGAGAATCCCTTGAGTTAATGAGCCATACAGACACAGTTGTATTTGACAAAACAGGAACTATCACCAAAGGGCTTCCTGAAGTGACTGATGTGATTGACTGTGATGAGGATGATGATGTGCTTGACTTTGTTTATTCTGCAGAAAAGATGTCGGAACACCCTTTAAGTCAGGCTTTAATCAATTACTGTGAAAATAAAGAAGCAAAACTGCTGGAGGTTTCTGAATTTGATGCAAAGGTAGGTAAGGGGATTGAGGCTATCATCAACCAAAGAACTGTTGTCATTGGAAATGACAAAATGATGAGTGACTATCATATTGATCTGTCATCCTATAAAATGATGATTGATGAGTTAGCCAATCTGGGAAAAACACCGCTGCTTGTCGGCATAGATGGAGTCTTGAAAAGTATTATAGCGGTGTCAGATACAGTGAAAGAAAAAAGTGAATCTGCAGTTAGAACATTGAAAAAGATGGGAATTGAAGTGGTTTTGTTAACTGGTGATAATCAGCTGACTGCAAAAGCAATTGCTGATAAAGTAGGAATAAGCCGTGTTATTTCTGAGGTGCTTCCTGAAAATAAAAGCGATATCATAAAAAAACTTCAGAGTGAAGGTAAAAAGGTAATGATGGTGGGAGACGGCATCAATGACTCGATTGCCTTGACTCAGGCTGATGTGGGAATTGCCATTGGAAATGGGACAGATATCGCCATAGAAGCAGCTGATGTTGTATTGTTAAGAGATGATATACTTGAAGTACCTCATGCTGTTTCGCTGAGCAAAGCAACACTCATCAATATTAAGCAGAATCTTTTCTGGGCGTTTTTCTACAATATCATTGGAATACCCATTGCAGCGGGAGCACTGTATGTATCCTTCGGCATTACATTGAATCCCATGATTGCAGCTGCAGCCATGAGTTTCAGTTCAGTATCAGTAGTAACCAATGCACTCAGACTGAAAACAGTAAAAATTGAAAACAGAAATTACAGAATAAAAAAAAGTAAAGGAGAAAAATCAATGGAGAAGACAATTATGGTTGAGGGCATGACATGCATGCACTGCGTTGGCAGAGTCAAAAAAGCATTAAGTGAACTTAAGAATGTTGAAAAAGCAGAAGTCAGTCTTGAGGAGAATAAAGCTGTACTGACTCTGAAAAAAGATATCATGGACCAGAAAATCATCAAGGCTGTCGAAGAAGCCGGTTATAAAGTAACAGAAATCATATAAGAAGGTAGTAAAATGAATCAAGAACAGAAAAATGCGATGGCTCTGCTTAAAACAGCAAAAGGACAGGTGGAAGGTATCATCAAAATGCTTGAGGATGACAGATACTGCGTAGATATTTCCAATCAGATTCTGGCAGTCAATGGTCTATTAAACAAGGCTAATTCTAAAATTCTACGGCAGCATATGAATCACTGCATGAAAGAAGCATTCCTGAAGGGGAATGGTGAGCAGAAGGTTGATGAAGTGATGATGATTCTGGATAAATTCACAAAATAATTTTTACAATTATTGATAATTAATATATAATTGAATTAGTGGATTTAAAAATGGAGAAGGTAAATGCTTACTAAAGAAGATATAGTTCAAGCATTAAAGAAATATGATTCCATAAAATACTCTGAAGAATTTTATGCCTATTATCTTGAGAAAATCAGCAGAGCATTTGAACCGAATGATCAACTAAAAGATTGTGTCCGCTATCTGATCCTATGGTTTTTAGGAAAGGTTACCAAAGAACGACCAGATTCTTTTATTGAAAGAGTGTATGTCAATGAAAAAAAATTCTTCATCTTAAAGACGACCCCAAATAATGAAAAAGCAATCGAAAGTGCCTGTGACAATATTAACCTCTGGGCAGCACTTTCTTTTAAAAACAATCATCTTCCATTTAACAATTTCATACAGTATGCCGATACGATCACCAAAAACTCCATTGTCCTGCCCAGTTTTTATGTTCATATGTTCAAACCAGATGAATACCCTATTTTAAATGGAAAAGTATGGAAAGTATACATCGAACTGATGAACAAGAATGTCTATATCAATACAAAACCTGCCTTCTGGTCTCATTACCATCAATATGTTAATTTCTGCCATTACCTGGAAGAAACTTTGAACCTGTCACTTAGAGAAATTGACAAGGGACTATGGGTACTAGGTGATGAACTGAAAAACAAAGCAAGAGAAAACGAAAAGAACCTTATTGACAATCAATATGTGATTGAAGGTATTTTTGATGAAATAAAAGAACAGGAGACGTAAAATTAATACTGGACAAAAACCACATTTATGATATAATTTTTTCGGGCAGAAAGTTTAACTTTTGGGCGGATCAGCAGCTAGAAAGCGGGCCATACTATATGGGCTGTTTTTTTTACACCCAAAAAGGAGTAGAGGATGAGAGAAGAAAAAGCAAAAAAAGCAACAGTAGTCAGCGTTATAGTCAATGTGCTGCTGACTTTATCAAAAATCATTGTCGGAATACTGGGTAGAAGTGGTGCCATGCTGGCTGACGGTATTCATTCACTATCAGATCTGGTCACTGATATCATTGTTTTCATCAGTATCAGAATTTCATCAAAACCAGCTGATGATGATCATAATTATGGTCATGGAAAATTTGAGACCATGGCTACTTTCATTGTCAGTATTGCTTTGTTTCTTGCCGGATTTAATATTCTTTCCAATGGTGTGACGAATATATTCCATTTCATCAAAGGAGCAATATTAGTTAAACCCAGCTCTCTTGTGCTGTATATCGCACTTGCTTCTATCATTTCAAAGGAACTTTTATTCAGATATACGATGATGGTCGGGAAAAAGATTACCAGTGATGCAGTCATTGCCAATGCTTACCATCATAGAAGTGATGTGCTCTCATCAATTGGAGTCTTGGTCAGTGCCGTAATCATTGCCATATTTGGCGAAAAATATGCATATTTTGATTCTATTGCGGAAATTGTAGTCAGTGCATTCATTTTCAATGTAGCTGTCAAGCTGTTAAAACCATCATTGAACCAGCTGACAGACAGTTCCATGAGTGATGAAAACACTAATGCAGTAAAAAAAGTATTTGATAATCATCCCTCAGTATTCAGCTATCATCATTTGCGTACAAGAAAAATAGGCAACCAGTACGCTATTGACATTCATGCCCTTGTCAATGAGAAGCTGAACGTGATTGAAGCTCATGACATTACTGTGGAACTGGAAACAACATTAAAAGAGATGCTGGGCAACGATACATTCATTTCAATTCATGTAGAACCATATCATCAATGAGTTCCTCAAGAATTCCTAGTTCATCAGCAAGTTTGAAAACATTATACCGACTTCTGTAATCTTTGGCATATAAAAGTGCCTGCTTCAGCAGATCATCACCTACCATGATATCTGAAGCTTTCACAGGGCCATCAAGGAATGAGAAGAGGTGAATGATATCTTCTTTCTGTGGTAAGAAAGCAAGGTCTTTATTAATTAATGCCCGTTTTCTGAAAAAAGTTTCAAGTCTTTTCAGATGCTCCTGAGCTGTTATGAGTTCTTCAATGTTTCCCTGCAAAACAGCATTGCCGACTTCTTCGCCGTAAGCTCTTAGAATTTTCTGTTCCCTTATCTGCTTGGTATCTCTTTTAGATAAAATATCATCTGCATTGAAATGGCTGAAGTCATATGACAGTATTTTCTGATATAAGTCAAGACAATATAGTGTTGAGATTCCGACTGCCTCTCCATGAGAGGGGTGTGGCAATTTTGCCTGAAGCTTTTTCATTTCTATGAAATGACCCATATTATGTTCGTTAGAAGCTGCTGGCCTGGAATCGCCATTTAACAACATGGCAAGGCCGGTTAAAAGAAGTGCTTCCAGTACGGCTTTAATCCCAGCGCTGTTCTTTTCTTTGATGTTATCTATGTTTTCTTCACACAAAGTTATTGCCATGTCATCCAGTTCAAGACAGAACGGGCAAACTGATTCATCATTGATATGATGACTGAGTATCCAGTCAGCTTTTGCGATATATTTTCCGATCACATCACCGAAACCAGCGAAAACCATATCTGAAGGTGCTGTTTTAAGAATTTCAGTATCAAAAATGCAGACTGAGGGATACTTTGCGGGTTTATTTATTTTAAGATCATCTTTCAGCATCGGAGCCACCACTGAAAGGTATCCGTCCATAGATGGTGCAGTCCCGATACTGGCAAATGGAAGGCAGCAGTGATGAGCCACATATCTTGTGATGTCATTGATTGTTCCGGAACCGAAAGCAATCAGAAATTCAATGTCATTCGACAGGCTCATCATGACTTCACCGATAGCATATTGATCCGGTCTCAGTGGATCCTGTTCATTGGGAACACATATGGAGACATTAAAATCTTTTTTCAGGATATCAACGATTTTCTCCCCGAATAACATAAACAGGTTTTTATCAGTGATTAACATGCAGCGGGTCCCTTTGATTTTTTTCATAATCAACTGGTTCATTTCATTTATGATATGGCTCCCGATATGGATATCACAATCGATAGCCTGATGATGAGCACAGGAACAGGTGACTTGCGGCAGTATCAATTGACTCTTGTTATATTCAATCTTCATCAAATCATTCTCCTTAACAGATATGGTATAATTATACCATGATTTTTGGGAGGATTACCTATTATGGACTTCAATCAGCTGATTTATAAACGCCAGAGCGTGAGGCAGTATACTGACAAGAAAGTGGAGCGGGAAAAAATTGATTTATGTCTTGAAGCAGGCAGGATGGCACCTTCAGCCTGTAATTCACAACCATGGACTTTCGTTGTGATTGATGATGACACCATTAAAGAGCAAGTGGCTTCAGCTACCTATAATTCTGTGGTCAGCTTTAATAAGTTTTCTCATCAGGCACCTGTGATAGTAGCCGTAGTGATGGAATCAGTCAATCTGACATCAAAAATAGGAACGAAATCGACTGATATTGATTATGGATTCATAGATCTGGGAATAGCAGTTGAACATTTTTGCCTTCAGGCAGCAGATATCGGGCTTGGAACCTGCATTTTGGGGTGGTTCCAAGCAGAGAAAATAAAGAAAATACTTGAGATTCCAAAAAACAGGAAGATTGGCCTTCTTATCACTTTAGGTTATGCAAAAGAGGATACTATAAGAGTGAAAAACAGAAAGCAGATAGATGATATGAGCTTTAATAACAAATATTGTAAAAAATAAAGGAAATTGATTGTTGAAATAGAAATTACAAATATTACCAAAATAAGGAGGGTTTTATGAGTGATTTCAAGTATGAGATTCTGGAAAGCATTGGAGTGATTTCCACATCATCAGGCGGATGGACCAGAGAACTGAATTTAGTCAGTTTTAATGACAGAGAAGGTAAATATGACCTGAGAGACTGGGCTCCTGATCGAAACAGCATGTCAAAAGGGTTTTCCTTCACAAGAGAGGAACTGACTTTATTGAAAGAACTGCTGGCACCTTTGACCTGAAAAGCACCTATGGTGCTTTTTTATTGTGAGTATTTAAAAATACTGTTATTTAAGCTATAATAAGACTATCACGTTAAAGGGGTGTAAAAATGCTTGATAAAAATATAATAAATGATGTGTTGTTAGCCGCGGTGTCAACTGGCGGGGATTTTGCTGAATTGTTCATTGAAGACACATTCAGGAATTCCATGAGCTATATCGGAGGTCAACTTGAATCTACTCAGTCCGGAAGAGATTTTGGAATCGGTATCAGAATTTTCAAAGGAACCAATGCCATTTATGCTTATACAAACAGCTTTAAGAAGGAAGATCTGATTTTAACAGCCTTGAAAGCCGCAAGTGCCATCAGTGGGATTAAAACCGATCTGCATTTTAATTTGACTAATCATGAAATTGACAATATTCATTCCTATGAAATATTACCTGAAACTGTTGATAAGAAAGACAAACTTGATATCATGAAACTGGCATATGACAGTGCTTATAATTACAGTGATGTCATTTCTCAGGTTTCAATCGGATTACAGGATCAGAATCAGAAAATAGCCATTGCCAACACAGACGGGCTTTATGCTGAAGACCAGCGAGTGTATTGCAGAATAACAATCAATTCAGTCGCGGAAAAAAACGGCGAGATGCAGACAGGCGGACAGCGACCAGGATGCCTGGCAGGATTTGAATTCATCAAGAATCTTGATATTAAAGAACTGGCCGAGCATGCCAGCCAGACTGCAGTGACCATGGTCAATGCAGGATATGTTGACTCAGGTACTTACCCGGTCATCATTGACAATGGCTTTGGCGGAGTCATTTTTCATGAGGCATGCGGACATGGGCTTGAAGCGACTTCTGTAGCAAAAGGGACTTCGGTTTTTGCAGGGAAACTTGGTCAGCAGGTGGCTTCAGAGTTAGTCACTGCCGTTGACGACAGTACAATGAAAAATGAGTGGGGCTCATCGAATATAGACGATGAAGGGAGCAAGACGCAGCGAAAGGTGTTAATCGAAAACGGTATTTTAAAAGGATACATGATTGACAGGTTAAACGGGATGAGAATGAATATGCCATCTAATGGAGCATCAAGAAGACAGAGCTACCGGTTTGCACCTACTTCAAGAATGTCCAATACTTTCATAGTCAACGGAAATAGCACTTTGGATGAAATCATACAGTCAACAGAATCTGGTGTGTATGCCAAGCAAATGGGTGGGGGAAGTGTCAATCCGGCTACCGGAGATTTCAACTTCGCAGTGCTTGAGGGATACATGATTAAAAATGGAAAGATTGATAAACCGGTCAGAGGTGCTACTTTAATTGGCAAAGGTGATAAGATATTACATAAGATAGACATGGTGGCTGACAATCTGGCAATGGATCAGGGAATGTGCGGTTCAAAAAGCGGCAGCATACCTGCTAATGTAGGTCAGCCTGCAATAAGGGTTGCTTCAATCACAGTAGGAGGCAGATAAAATGAATGAATATAAAGCATTAATCGAAAAATTATTTGAACAGGCCAAGGATAAAGGAATTACAGAAATGGAAGCCTATTTCAGAGAAGGAGAAAGCTTTTCTGTCAATGTTTTTAAAGGGTCTATTGAAGACTATAAACTGTCCACATCTATGGGACTGGGTTTCAGAGGATTCTATCATGGGAAAATAGGATACTCATATACAGAAAAAGTAGCTGAGGATTCCATTGAATCTCTGATAAGAGATGTCATCGGCAACGCATCAGTCAATGACAATGAAGATGATGATGTCATTTTTGAAGGTGCAGAAGAATACCAGGAAGTCATTACCTATAATGAGAAACTGGATGAAGTCACTGAAAAAGCCAAGATTGACTTTGCTATGGAGATGGATTCAAAAGCTTATGCACATGATTCAAGAGTCAAGGTATGCCAGGCATGTGTATTTTCTTCAGGAACATCAAATACCATCTTAATGAATAACAAAGGATTATATCTGAGTGAAAAATCCAATGGAGCCAGTTCATATATCGTGGTGACAGCAGCTGACGGCGAAGAAATGAGTACCGGTGTTGACTTTATGGTATCTAATGATTTTACCAGATACAATGCTGTTAAAATGGCACATAAAGCAGTCGAGGAAGCAACCAGGATGCTTCATGCCAAACCTGTCAAAACCGGTGAGTATAAGATTGTGCTGGATCCTGTGGTGTCAGCGGACATGCTTAGCACGATTCAAAGCATGTTTTCAGCCAGAGCAGTTCAAAAAGGAGTCTCAATGCTCAAGGGAAAACTGAATTCTAAAGTAGCCAGTGTCTGTGTCACCATTGTTGATGACCCATTTCTGAAAGACGGGATGGGCAGTGCTTCCTTTGACGGTGAAGGGGTTCCGACAAAATTCAAGAAACTGATTGAAAATGGCGTTTTAACCACTTATTTATATAATTTAAAAACAGCTAAGAAAGATGGTGTCACCACCACAGGGAATGCATCAAGAGAGTCATACAAATCAACCATCGGCATTGCTCCTTCTAACCTTTACATCCAGAAAGGGGAGAAAACCTTTGAAGAAGTCATTGCCTATGTAGGAGATGGACTGTATCTGACCGATTTAGATGGTATGCATTCAGGTTTTAATACGATCTCTGGTGATTTTTCACTAGGTGCTAAAGGGTTTATCATTGAAAACGGAGTTCTTTCAAGACCAGTCAATCAGATTACTGTCTCAGGAAACTATTTTGACGTAATGAAGAAGATTGAAATGGTCGGAAGTGATCTGAAATTTACATTCGGCAGTGTTGGTTCACCGTCCATAGTGATAGAAAGCCTGCCGGTAACAGGAGTATGAATTGATCAAAAAACAGGTATCTGGAAATAGTAACGGACTTAAAAAAAGCATGTTGGAACTCTTGGAAAGCCTTTATGATATTAAAAGCGACAGAGAATATTATTGCCATGAATCCATTGCACAGATTTTAATTGAAGTCACTTTATCAACTAACAGAGAGATTGCAGTTTTCATCAGCCAAAAAGGAACAGTGACAGATGTTTATGTCGGTGATTTTAAACGAGTGTCTTTCAGCGAGAATATAGAAAGAGGGTCAAGATGTCTTCATACACATCCTTTTTCAAGCGGAAAACTCTCTTCTATCGATATTGATACATTAAAGAACATGTCTCTTTCCTCAATGGCGGCAATCGGAGTCAATGAAAATGGAATGGATGATTTCTTCTGCTCCTATATGAACAAAGATGGTAATCTTGTCAATACTGGACCATTTCATGAGATAGAGGAAACAGCTTCTCTGATGAGAGAACTCTATGAGTTTTCCACTCACAAGAGACATGACCATGATTCAACTGAAGAAAAAGTGATTGCAGTAGGAGTCAATACCGCAGAAAATCGCTCAAACTTAGATGAACTGGAACAGCTGATTCTATCTGCAGGGGGGAAATGTGTCTTTAAACTTGAGCAAAACAGAGATTCATTTGATAATGCTTTCTATGTGGGAAAAGGAAAAATGGAGGAAATCAGTTATCTGATCAGTAAATACGGTGCTGACACAGTCTGTTTTGATGACTCGTTGAACTCTGGGCAGATGAGAAATCTGCAGGAAAGTCTGAATGTGAAAATTCTTGATAGAAGCACGTTGATACTGGATATTTTTGCAAGCAGGGCGAATTCCAAAGAAGGAAAATTACAGGTAGAACTGGCACAACTCAACCATCTTCTGCCACTATTGACAGGAAAAGGAGTTGAACTGTCTAGACTGGGCGGAGGAATCGGAACCAGAGGACCTGGTGAAAGTAAACTTGAAACTGACAGAAGGCATATTTTAAGGAGAGTCACTTTCCTCAAAGGCCAATTAAAGGAAGTGGAGAAAAGAAGAAACAGTTTAAGAGAAAGCAGAAAAAACAATGACATGACAATGATTGCGCTTGCCGGGTATACCAATGCAGGAAAGTCAACATTACTGAATAAAATGACTGACAGTGAGGTGTTTGTCAAAGATATGCTTTTTGCCACTTTGGATCCTTCAGTCAGAGGACTGGAAATATCTCCTTCATTAAAAGTACTTTTTGTGGACACGGTAGGATTCATCAGTAAACTGCCTCATGAACTGATTGAAGCATTCAAATCAACTTTGGAAGAAGTGATACAGGCTGACTTGATTCTTCATGTCATTGATGGAGCCAGTAAAGACCAGGAACAGCAAATCAATACAGTTTACGGTATTCTTGAGCAATTGAAAGCAGATAAAATCAAAGTGATTGAAGTTTTCAACAAAGCTGATTTATTAGATGAAATCCCGAAAAGCAGCAGTAAAAAAGTATTCCTGTCCGCCATCACTGGAGAAGGAATACCTTTTCTACTGGATCTGATAAGAGAATTTGCTGGGGCCAAAAAGGTAATCAGTGTCAAAGTTCCGTATAAAAACGGGAAGCTGATTTCATATATTCACGATAATTGCGATATTCTTACCGAGGAATTTGAAGAATCCCTTACATTATTCAAACTGAAAGCAACTGATAAAATCATCAACAACATATATCAAATGCTGAAAGACAAGTAATTATCCCTATAACAATAATTTGGTGAATTAAGCCGTATAATCCTTCTGGTAATCTTTGAAAAACAGGTAATTGATATCAATACCTAAACCATTACAGAGCTTTTCAAGAATCCTACATGATGGATTGACCTGACCTCGTTCTAGTTTGCTGATATACACATTAGATACAGATGCAATATCTGCCAGCATTTCCTGAGTATAACCTAATTCTTTTCTCTTATCTTTGATAATGTTTCCCCAGGTTTTATATATATCTTCCATGCCTATATTTTATACGAAAAATATAACAAATTCAAGCAAAAATTACATAATTTATAATAATTTTGAACGTATCAATACTATTGTAAACAAAAAAATAACCCCGGTAACATTAACCGGGGCTATCATAGATTAATAGGTATTTGAGGTATCAAGTTTTACTGTGTTAACCTGCTTGATAAATTTCGAGTTCTCAATTTTCTCATTCAATATTCTTAAAAACAATTCTTCATCCATTGGCAACGTGATTTTTCTGTTTTCCCAGGATGAGAGTAACATGGCATTGGAAAGTGTCAGGCTGTTTATACCTTCTATCCCTGGAGCGATCAAAGGTTCGCCTTTTATTATGGCATTAACAAAATTCTGGGTGATTCCTTTATGCTTCGGATTGTTTTCTGAAACAGGAATTATCATGTCCCAGCACTCAGGCTGGCCGAATCCGCCTTTGAATTCCTTATTAAACTGTCTTTCAGGGGTTCTGAGCCGTCTGAATCTGAGAATATCATTTTCAATGACAATCTGTCCTTGATCACCACTGATTTCAAGACGATTGGTACCGGGAGCTTCTCCTGTCGATGTGACGAAGACTCCTGTTGCACCATTTTCAAATTCAACAAATGCAGTGACATCATCCTCTACCTCAATTTCATGATGCTTCCCGAAGTAGCAGAATGATTGAACAGAGGAAGGCATGCCGCATATCCATTGCCACAGGTCAAGCTGATGCGGATCCTGATTAAGAAGCACTCCGCCTCCTTCACCTTTCCATGTGGCTCTCCATCCACCGGCATCATAATAACTTTGCGGACGATACCAGTCGGTAATTATCCAGATGGTTCTTTTCAATTCACCTAATTCTCCGGAAGTAACAAGGTCTTTTGTTTTCATATAAAGGGGATTGGTTCGCTGATTGAACATCATGGAGAAAACTGCCTGTGATTTCTTTGCAACATCATTCATTTCTCTGACTTGCTTTGTATAGACACCGGCAGGTTTTTCAAGAAGTACATGGTATCCCTTTCTCATGGCCAGCATTGCATACTCAGGGTGATAGTAGTGAGGTG
>JAFGUQ010000102.1 GCA_016938455.1 Clostridia bacterium | reverse complement strand
GTTAATATCCGGAGGATTGCTGGCTCTGATGGTATTATTTATCATTATCAGGTATGTAAGAAAAGCTTACGCCTATCAGATCGCCCTGGAAAATTCGAGGAATGAAGTTGAAAATCTGGCAAGGACCAAGGAGATGTTCATGGCTAATATGAGTCATGAGATCCGGACACCCCTTACAGCTATATCAGGATTCACCGAACAGCTTTTACATGAATCATTCGATGAAAATAAAAGCAGGTCTCTTAAAATCATTAAATCATCTTCAGATCACCTTCTGAGAATAATTGATGACATACTTGATTTTTCAAAACTTCAGAATAATAAGCTGTCACTCGAAAAAATTCACTTCAGTATCAGCCACTTAGCAGATGAGGTACATGCTCTATTCGAAGAGCAAGCCCGTCGGAACAATACCATTTTAAGCCACTCGATAAGTCAGGGTACTCCCGGAACTCTTCTGGGTGATCCTTATCGTCTGAAACAGATCATGATAAACCTGGTAAGCAATTCCATCAAATTCACAAAAAACGGTAAGGTCGATTTTATAGTAAGTGGAATCATAAAAAATCCTGATGAAATTGAACTGGTCATGGAATTCAATGATACCGGGATCGGTATTGACGAATCAAAACTGAATATGATATTTGATGATTTTACACAGGCCGAAATGAACACCACAAGAAAATATGGCGGAACCGGACTGGGATTATCTATTGTCAAGAAGCTTGTGGATCTGCATCTTGGTACTATCGAGGTAAAAAGCAGAAAAAACCATGGTACAAAAATAGTCTGCCGTATACCTTACCTGAAAGGAGATGAAAAACAACTTCACAGGGGGATATTCCAGACTGTTTCAATACCTGAAGAGATATCAGGACTAAAAATACTGGTTGTTGATGATGAGGAATATAACCGACTGCTCTTCAAAAAGATACTGGACCGATGGAAAATCAGATACCTGGAAGCTGAGAATGGTATGGATGCCCTGGAATTGCTTAAAGAAACACGCTTCGATATACTGTTCATGGACATACGTATGCCCGGTATAGACGGAATCAAGGCAACAAAGTTCATCCGTGAGGAAATGAAAATATCCGAAACCGATATGCCCATAATTTTAATATCTGCTGCTGCAATCAATGAAGAGAGTGAGACATATAAAAATGCCGGTATTACAGCATATCTTCAAAAACCTTTTACTGAAGAAATGCTGCTGACAACTATAATGTCGGTTCTGTTTAAAAATTACGGGGTGAATATGGCATATCCCAATCACCGGGTAAATATAAAACCATCAGATCAAAATAAGATCAACCTGGAGAATCTTTACCACATTTCCGGAGGTGACGAACAATTTGTGAAACAGATGCTGATCTCATTCAGCACTACCACAAAAGAAGGACTGAAGGATATACAGGAAGCCATTTCATCGGGACAATGGGAATCAGTGTCAAACATGGCCCATAAGCTAATGGCGCCATGCAAACATTTAGGAGCATCCGGACTTTATTATCTGCTCGGAAAAATTGAAAAAAACAGCCGTGAAAATGCAGACGCCGGATCTGTAAAATCTCTTACGGCAAAATCCATTGAGGAATTCAGGGTTGTCAGTGAACTTATTAATGACCATATAGCTAAAATGAATTGAAACTTACATGAGCAGCAACTCACAAAAGGAAATGATTGTCTGATTCATGTAAGCTCCATTCGACCAATGAAATAATAATTAAATAAACGAATGAAATTCTGGTAAATCAAGCCGATATTTCTTATTTTTCACACGTAAATAATTTTTATTTTAACGGCCGAAATGGAACCACACATGATTGATATATAATTATTTTCATCCGTTTT
>JAFGUQ010000101.1 GCA_016938455.1 Clostridia bacterium | reverse complement strand
CAAGCGGAGCTGAGAAAAGCTCAGTTGAGTGAAATTGCTGACATAGAATTCAGCTGTGTTTTCGCAATCGCAGATATTGAACTGACTGGAATCAAGATTGATAAGGACAGATTGTCTTCTTACTCCGCTGAAATAGAGAAACAGGTACTCACTTACCAGGATAAGCTTAATTCTTTCGTGAAGAATGCTGTTGTTCAACAGACTTTTTTCGGTCCTCCCGAAACCCAGACCATCAACTTCAATTCCATGAAACAGGTACTTGATTTTTTAAATGAAAACGGCATTATGGTGACTGATACAAGTCAGTACTCACTTTCAAAATACAGTACACACCCCATAGTCATTGCTCTTAAAGAGTATCGGAAAGCCTATAAACTCTATAGCGGATTTCTCGATTCACTACCTGAGCATATAAAAAAAGAAACCAGCCGGATTCATGCTTCTTATTCACAGATAGGTGCTTACAGCGGCCGGATGAGCTGCCGTAATCCGAATATGCAGCAGATACCAAGGGATAATCAGGTGAGAGATCTGTTTACACCGGAGAAAGGCTATCAATTCATTATTGCTGACTATTCTCAGGTTGAATTACGTGTGGCTGCTGATATTGCTAAAGACGATCGAATGATAAAAGCCTATAAAGAAAATCTCGATCTTCATAAACTGACTGCTTCACTGATTACCGACACACCTGTTGATAGTGTAACCAAAGAACAGCGACAAGCGGCAAAAGCAGTTAATTTCGGTCTTATCTTCGGGATGGGTTCAAAGGGTCTGCAGGATTATGCTCATGATACCTACAATATAGACATTACTCTTGATCAAGCTGACCAATTTAAAAACCAGTATTTCAAAGCCTATACCGGAATTAAAAAATGGCATGACTCATTAAAAGCTAATCCTCCTGACAGTGCCCGTTCGTTAACAGGCAGAAGATATTTCTATAATTCTCAGACAGGCTTCAGCAGTTATTGCAATACACCTGTCCAAGGGAGTGCTGCCGATATTCTGAAAAATGCACTCGGTCACTTATATCAGGTCATCAAAGGAACTGACACCCATATTATTGCTGTGATTCATGATGAAATTATTCTTGAATGCAAAGAGGAAAAATGTGAAAAAATGAAAATTCTTTTAAAGAATATCATGGAAAACTCAAGTAAAGATTTCCTTCTCTCAGTTCCAATGGTCGCTGATGTGGTGATTGCACGTAGCTGGGCTGAAAAATAGCTATGGTTTGGCATCTGCAATAATCCCATCTCCAAGAACAAACTGATTTGAATATGGGTAGAAATGTTTTTCTTTAGACATGATCGGTGTTTTTCTGAGTCTGGTCAAATAATTCTCAGGGTCAAAGAATGCGATTGTTTTCTCTTGAATATCTCTTAAAAAGTTACTGTCTTTATACTGTTCAAATAAATTATGATACTCATCAGGATCATCTTGAAGGTGAAATAGCTCATGATGTCCGTCAAGATAATGGCAATATTTCCAGGGGCCTGTTCTGTACATGCAACCTGCAATATGAGTAGCTCTTAACACTGCACTTTCAGCAAATATCCCTTCTCTTTGAAACAAACCATTTTCTTCGAGTATATTTTTAATGCTTTCACCATCACATTCTATTGGTGTCGTCAGCTGGCACAAGTCACAAAGAGAAGGAAAAATGTCAAGTAATCCGATAATCTGGTCATAACTGCTTTTTACTTTAATGTGTCCAGGCCATCTTATGATAAAAGGCACCCGGGCTGAGGCTTCATAAAATAGTGTTTTCTGCCATGTCCCGTGTTCCCCACCCATTTCGCCATGGTCAGAGGAATAGATGATGATTGTATCTTCTTTCAAGCCAAGATAATCAATGACCTCAACGATTCTGCCAATAGCGTCATCAATCCATTCAACACAACCGTAATAAGCTTGAAGTGCATTTTCCTGAATATCAAAATGCTGGTTGAAATGGTGTCCTGTTTCATTATGCATGATGGCTTCTTTTGCAAAAGGTACCATTTCCCTGTCAAAATTTTCAGGAAGTTTTTTCAGTAAACTCATATTCTCATATTTGCTGAAATATTTTTTCGGGGGTTTAATCGGGAAATGCGGTTTATCAAAATTGACACTTAGAAAAAAAGGTTGTGTAGAATGAAGCTCCTGATGGACTTGAATCCATTTACAGGCTTCCTTAACACAAATCTCTGTTTGAGTTAATTCAACAGGAATAAGGCTGGGTCCTGCATTTCCCAGAACATCACCTAAACCATTGATACCGAATTCAGGTTCTCTTTTAGGGTCAGGCTGATGTGCCTGTCCAAATAAATCTCCGTATGGTCTCTGCTGGTAGCCATGATACTGCTCCCCGTTAAAATGTGATTTCCCGATCAGGCATGTACGATAACCATTATCTGAGAAGATTCTGGGTAAAGTGACACCATTGGCATCCATGACATGCATATTATCATAAATACCTGTGTTTTTTGAATATCTGCCAGTTAAAATAGATGCTCTGCTAGGAACACACAATGGATTCTGACAGTAAGCATTGCTGAAAAAAGCACCTTCCGATGCGAGTTTATCAAGATTGGGGGTGTTGATTATTTCGTTTCCTTCATATCCTGTGACATGAGGACTATGCTGATCTGATAATATAAAGAGTACATTCGGTTTCTTTTTCATTTCATAAAATCTCATACATATTCTTAGCTGCGTCTTTTCCGACATGCTCAGAAATCTCAAGAACTTTTATTTTAGAGACATTATCTCCGAAGGTGATCTCAATCACATCACCCACACTAACTTTTGCAGAAGGTTTTGATACTTTCCCGTTAATAAGGACTCTGCCATTGTCACTGGCCTGGTTGGCCACTGTCCTTCTTTTAATCAGTCTAGATACTTTTAAAAATTTATCCAATCTCATGTTTCGCTTCCTCCCATATCTCATCAAGCTGGTCCAAAGTCATCAATTCCATCTGCAGATTTCTTTTCAGGCAGATATCTTCCATTAATTCAAATCGTTTGATAAATTTATTGTTTGTTCTTGTAATGGCTGTTTCAGGATCAATCTTCAGGAATCTGCAGACATTCACCAATGAAAAAAGAACATCTCCCATTTCACTTTCCTGTTCATCTTTATTCATTGTATCAATGGTTTCAAGCAGCTCTTCTATTTCTTCTCTGACTTTTAAAACCGCACCGCTTTTATCGTCCCAGTCAAACCCCACTTTAGAAGCTTTATCCTGAAGCTGCGAACTCCTCATCAGTCCCGGCAGGTTTTTAGGAACATCCTCAAGAATATGTGATGCTTTTTCAAATCCCTTTTCTTTGTTTTTTAATTTATTCCAGCTGATCAGCACCTCTTCCGGTGTATTGGCAATCACATCTCCAAATACATGAGCGTGACGATATACCATTTTTTCCGAGACCACATGAATGACGTCATTGATGTCAAAGGAGTTCTCTTCTTTTGCAATCTGAGAATGCAGAACAATCTGCAGCAGCACATCTCCAAGTTCTTCCTTTAGCTTAGAGTCATTTTGCAGGTCAATGGCTTCAAGTGCTTCATAACTTTCTTCAATCATATATTTTTTCAAAGACTGATGCGTCTGCTCTCTGTCCCAGGGGCACCCGTCATCACTTCTCAGTTTCTCTATTATTTTCAATAAATCATAAAAGTCGTATCTGTCTTTTTTCATAATTACTCCATGGTAGATATTATTATTTTAGCTACATCCTTCATCGCCAGCTGAGAATCCATGCTCTGCTTTCTCATTCTGTTGTAAGCTTCTTCTTCAGTGATTCTCAATCTTGATATCATCAGGCCCTTTGCTTTTTCCACCAGCTTTCTCGTCTCGATATCCTGCTTCAGCTTGATGATTTCATTTTCAAGACTTCTGATTCCTTTTCTGCTTTTCAGTGAAATTTCAATGGACGAGCAGAGAACAGATTTATTAAGTGGTTTATCCAGGCAAATCAGATAAGGATACTCAAACAGCGTTTCTGCATAATCTTTCTGAACCTGATTGCAGAGAAGAATGACTGAACACAATCCACTCTTTATGACAACATCACAAACCTGTACTCCAGTCATGTCAGAAAGCTCATAATCACAGACAAGAAGATCTGGATGATAGGTTCTGACTTTTCTGATGGTTTCATTTCCAGATATGCAGATATCAGAAACAATAAAGAATTCCTGTTCTAAAACACTTTTTATTCTATTGGCAATATCAGCTGACTTAGCTGCAACTAAAATAACAGCGTTTTTCATCTATCCTCCACAACATTTTAAATTATTATATCACAATTGTCTTGATTGCATTAATAATATGCGATGATTATTCTATCAATTTTATTATAATCCTTAAAAGACAAGATATCTTTGTAACCTTGCTGCATCAGCAAAGCAAAAACATCCTCTTTCTGATTGATACCGATCTCAAGGGCTAAAATCCCTTTTTCATTTAAGTGTGATTTTGCTTTTTTTATAATTTCTCTGTAAAAGCTAAGTCCGTCGCTTCCTCCATCTAAAGCAAGTAACGGTTCATGATCTCTTACACTTTCCATAAGTGTGTTAATCTCATCAGTTCTAATATATGGAGGATTTGACATGATTAAATCGAATTTCACTTCAGGAACCGCTGAAAACAAGTCACTTTTCAAGGTTCGTACTCTGTCGTTCAAATGATGTTTATCAATATTCATTTCTGAAACTTCGATACATTTTTCACTGATATCAGAAAGAATGACATTTGATTCGTGGAAATAGAGAGCATAGGTGATACCAAGCACACCGCTTCCGCAACAAAGATCAAGTATTTGTTTCTTTGGTTCAAGAGTCAACAGCTGTTCAATCATGATTTCACTGTCTGCTCTCGGGATAAGAACTCCTTCTTCAACATGAAACTCATAAGCCATAAAATCAACTTTTTCAGTTAAATAAGCAAGCGGATAATGTTGATTTCTTTTTTCAATCATTTTTTCAAGTTTTAAAATTTGTTCTTTGGAAACAAATTGGTCCTGATGAGTCAGGACATATGATTTTTCTTCATCTAAAACATAAGACAGCAGATGGTATGATTCTTTCAGACTGTCGGAACCATATAGGGTTGTAAGAGCTTGATTTGTCATTGCAAGAAGCTCTTTTATTACCATTTATCTTCGCCTTCAACTTCAGGCATCACTGCTTTAAAAGCGGCGATTGCGACTTCAACCATGTCATCATCAGGTTCTTTGGTCGTCAGTCTCTGAAGCCACATGCCTGGTGCAGAAACGACTTTTGAGAATAATCCGTCTGTTCTTCCGGCAAGTTTAATGAATTCATAGGATATACCGGCAACAACGGGAATCAATGCCAAACGAATCAGGACATTAATGATGGCTGAATGCCATCCGGTGAATGAAAAAACAATAATGCTGATGATAAGGACTAAAAACATGAATGAAGTACCGCATCTCTTATGAAAAGTGGTGTATTTTTTTGTGTTTTCCACGGTCAGTTCTTCATCATGTTCGTAAGTTGAAATAGTTTTATGTTCGGCTCCATGATACATCCATACCCTTCTGATGTCTTTCATTTTCGAAACAAGCGCTAAGTATGAAACAAAGATGATTATTCTTAAAATCCCCTCGAACAGATTGTTCATAATGACCTGGTCTTTGAATATAAGGCTGATGATAAGGTTGGGAAGCAAAATGAACAGTCCCACTGAAAAAAGGAGGGCAATGATAACACTGAAGTAAATCACCACATTCATCAGCTTGTCTCCGAAGGTTTTTTCAAGCCACTTCTCGAATTTCGTAGGAGGTTCATCAGACTCAACATCAAAATAATCGGCTGCCTTCATTAAGGCTTTAACACCATGAACCATCTGACTGAAAAGTGCAACCACACCTCTTAGAAAAGGTACTTTTCTTAATTTGCTGTTATATTTAAGTTCTTCAACCTGAATTTCGATTTCATGATCAGGTTTTCTGATGGCCACTGCTTTTTTATTGGGTCCAATCATCATGATACCTTCTAAAAGAGCCATTCCGCCAATACTTGTTTTTTTCATGTGTTTCACCTTCTAATAAAAAGGACTGATACCCATCAGCCCCGCATTTAATTATTTGATACCATATTTTTTCTTGAATTTATCAACTCTGCCACCAGTGTCAATCAATTTCTGTTTGCCTGTGAAAAACGGATGGCAACTTGAACAGATTTCAACACGAATGTCTTTCTTAGTCGATCCTGTTTCAAATGTATTCCCACATGCACATGTTACGGTTGTTGTATTGTATTCAGGATGGATACCTTTTTTCATCCTCTTCACCTCTTTCAATAGTGTCTATATGTTAACGTGAATTCACTCAAAGTTAACGCAAGAAGTATTATAACATACCACTTTATATATAGCAAGATATAATTTTATAAATAGTCGTTGTTGCTTTTTGGTGATTTTACATTAATGCTGTTCGCAAATTCTGCATTGGTCTTTGTCCTTAAAAGCTTATCAATGAACCATTCTGTGGTTTCTGTTGTTCCCATATTGGTCATTGCTTTTCTGATGGTCCAGATACTTTCAAGCTCTGTTTTTGATAAGAGAAGATCTTCTCTTCTTGTTCCGGAGCGGTTAATATCGATAGCCGGGAATACTCTCTTTTCAGATAACTTTCTGTCAAGATGTAATTCCATATTACCTGTTCCTTTGAATTCTTCAAAAATGACATCATCCATTCTGCTGCCTGTTTCAATCAATGCAGTCGCTATAATGGTCAGACTGCCGCCGAACTCAATATTTCTTGCAGCTCCGAAAAATCTTTTCGGATTATGAAGAGCACCTGGATCCAACCCTCCGGATAATGTTCTGCCTGTTGGAGTCATTGTAATGTTATATGCTCTTGCCAGCCTTGTAATGCTATCAAGTAGTATAACCACATCTTTACCTGATTCTACGAGCCTCTGAGCCCTTTCTAATACCATTTCTGCAATCTTTATGTGGTTTTCAGGAACTTTATCAAATGTTGAATAAACAATATCTCCTTTAATGGATCGCTGTAAGTCTGTGACTTCTTCAGGTCGCTCATCAATAAGAAGAACAATCAATTCAATTTCAGGATAATTTTTAGTGATGCTGTTGGCTATTTTTTTCAGAAGAACTGTTTTACCTGCTTTTGGCGGGGATACGACCATCCCCCTCTGCCCTTTTCCGATCGGGGCAATCAGATCAATGATTCTTGTGGATAACTCTCTTGATTGTGTTTCAAGCACAATTCTTTCTTCTGGGAAGATCGGTGTCAATGATGAAAAATGCTTTCTGTGCATCGCAAGGGCCGGATCATCACCATTTACCAGTTGAACAGACTGCAGTGCCTGGAATTTTTCACCATCGTTTTTCTTCTTCGCTAGTCCGGTCACCTTGTCTCCTGTTCTCAATGACATTTTCTTTATCTGAGACGGTGACATATATATATCTTTTGGTCCATATGTGAAATTTTCTGTTCTCAGGAATCCGTAACCATCTGGCAAAATCTCTAGAATACCCTCTACTGTAACTCCTTCGGGTTCAATTTTTTCCTTCACTTCAGTTACTTGCTCGGAATCAGCGAGAATTTCTACTGGTTCTTCCATTTCATTATTTAATTTCTGTTCTGGTTTTGTTTCTTTGATTTCTACTTTTTGTTGAGTTTCAGCTTTTTTACCCTCATCTAATATTTTTTCAATTAGTTGCTCTTTTTTCATAATAGTAACACTTTTTATTCCCATCATTTTAGCAATGTAGCGTAAATCAGCTAACTTTTTCGTTTTTAATACATCAACATTCTGCATATTTATACCTCAATTCTGAATCAATAAGTCTTATTAAAAAATAGCTGTGATTTTAGAAATATATCTAGATTATAACATAAGCATTATTTAACGTCAATATTGTACTACATAAATCAGGTTTTGCATATAGTATTTTTTAAATTT
>JAFGUQ010000100.1 GCA_016938455.1 Clostridia bacterium | reverse complement strand
TATCCAGTATGTGAGCTTTGTGTGCAAGTCTGTCCACTATCGCTCCTGTAAGCATTGTGTCCTTGAATATCTCCTCCCATCTGTCAAATGTTAAGTTTGTTGTTATGATTATTGATCCTTTGTCGTTTCTGTTTGACAACAGATTAAACAGAATTTCACACCCGGATTTATCAAATGATATATATCCCATCTCATCAAGAATTACCAGATCATATTTCTCGAATTTTCTCTTGTATACATTAAACTGATGAAGACTCATGGCTTCCTTCAATTCTATTACAAGATTGGGTACCGATGCAAAAAGAACTGTTTTACCATCAAGACACGCTTTAATACCCAGCCCAATTGAATAGTGTGTTTTACCTGAACCGGGAGTTCCAATCAGAATTACATTTTCACGTTTTTCTATGAAATCAAGTGTTTCCAATTCTTTGAATTTCACTTTGAACTCTCCTGCATATTTACTGCGGTCAAAGTCCTCAAGGTATTTCCTGTATGGAAATTTTGCATATCTCATTCTCCGTACAGTTCCGTTTGCCTTTCTGAGTTCAAGCTCCTGCTCCAAAAGTCGGCTAAGAAAATCACTGTGGCTCATTTCTGTATGGATTGCTTCATCAATTATCAGCTGATAGTTTTCTTTTATGTAAGGCAGTTTTAGTTTAAAAGCCATTTCTTTAATTTGCATTACTGTTCTCCCTTCCAACACATAACTTGTCATACATTCCGGTTTGTAATTTTGTGTTTCTGTTCAATTGATTTTCAGCAGGAATAACTTCAGTTGGAACCCCAGCTGTTGAAATCAGAGCATGGCTCTTAAGATTTTCAATTGTATCTTCAAGTGTTCTTCCCTGGTTTTCCCCCAGCAGCTTTATGAATTTCTTTGGATTAGCAGTAAAATACCTGTCATATATATTTTTAAGTTCAGGTACACTTTTCAGTGCCAGTGAGTTTTTAAGAGCTCCCGGTTTTCTAATCAGAGAATCCAGATAGTGATAAATATTTATTCGGATTCCATCATCGCCATCTATCTTTTCATGTTCACATACAATGCTGTTGTTTGAGTAAATTAACAGTCTGTCATAATATGATTTCACGCTGACACTTCTTCCTACCAGGTAATCAGGAACTGAATAGGAATTGTTTTCTACCTGGATAAAGGCATATTTATTGACTTTATTAATCGTAATATCAGCAAGTTCCAGCTTTGGCCTGTAGGGCAGCAGATGCTTCTTTTCCTCTTCCATAAGTGAAGATTCGTTTAGTTTTACAAGTTCATTATGCAGATACTC
>JAFGUQ010000011.1 GCA_016938455.1 Clostridia bacterium | reverse complement strand
GACTTTTTCATTTTCTATGGTGAACGATACTTCAAATTGAGCAGACCCGGCTTCAAGAAGGCAATTCAGCACCTCTGAAACAACTACTCTGATGTCTTCAATGACGTCAAGATCGAATCCGGCCTGATTACAGGCTCCTGATGCTGTTAAACGCAACACTTGAGAATATTCTTTTTTGACTGGCATTTTAATTGTTATCACATTATTATTACAGTGCATTTTTTCTCTCCTATCACATTACATCAATCAATGTGTTCAGCCTGGTAATATAAAACAGTTTCTTTATATTATCGCTGCAGTCATAAATTGATAACTTACGCTCTAATTCCTTTAAGCGTTTATAGGTTCCGACCAATATCCCAAGACCTGCACTGTCAATATATTTAAGCTCTTTAAAATTCAGAACCATGTCACCTTCAGTACTGTCAACAACCTGGTACAGATTTTCTTTAAACTCATTGCAGTTACTTACATCAATCTCACCTTCAACATAGTATATATTATCTCTATTTACAATATCATACTCAGTCATCGTTTAATTACCCTCCTCTAATATCAATTTGCTGGCCTGCAGAGCCTTATCTAAATGCTGTGTTTCCTTGGCAATAGAAAAAATTCTTATTACTCCACTGTAGACAGTGGTCATTAACTTTCTGTTCGTACTTACATCAATCCCATAAATCTTAATTTTCCCATCAGCCGGGTCTCTACCCCTGATTAATTTTGATTCATCAATGTTCAGGTCTAACAATGGTATTATATCATCTAATGGCATCAAAACCTCATTTGATGATAAATAAACAAAATTTTCATCATCTTCAATAAAAATATCCGCTTCTTTAGTACTGATAAGTCCTGCCAGCTTCACTCTGCCTGCTTCATCATACTCACCGTCTGAGGTGTCAATATCCAGATAAATGACTTCAATTACCAGTTTTTCAAGTCCTTCGATATTATTATACAGCGTCTGTTCCAGTTCATCTGATTCAAGATTAAAGAAACTTCCGACAAAGGAGACAGATAAATCAGGTTTTACTTCTGTTAACTTTGGCACTATAAGGATAACAAACAACGAGATCAACCCGAGAAAAATAATGATATAACTGAGGTAATTAAACAAGAACCTGCGAAATTTAAAACTTTTTGAAGAAGGATCAAGTTTGTCATAGTTTTCATAGCCCATCAGCAGATTATATGCAGTCGTTATTTCCTGAATATTGTCCACTTCATTATTCTTAAGCATTTTCAGAAACACTTTGTATTTATCTTTTATCTGTTTTTCGCTGCTATTATCATCTAACCCGAAAATCAGCAACGCATCTTTTTTTTCCATAATCTATCTTTCGGCTGGTTTCATGGTCGGGAACAGCAGTACATCTCTGATTGAATCACTGTCAGTGAAGAACATGATCATTCTGTCCACACCAAGTCCTAATCCTCCTGTTGGTGGCATTCCGATTTCTAGAGAGTGGATGAAATCCTCATCAATTGAGTAATCCTCATCGCCGAGTTTTTGTTTAGCCTGTTCTATAAATCGTTCACGCTGGTCAATTGGGTCATTTAATTCAGTAAATGCATTTCCGATTTCTCTCGATGTCAGAAAAATCTCAAATCTTTCAGTCATGTGTGGCATATCTGCGATTTTTTTTGCTAATGGAGACACTTCAATAGGATACTCCTTAATAAAAGTAGGTTGAATTAGATGTTCTTCCACTTTTTCTTCAAAAAACTCATTCAATATTCCACCCCATGTAGCCTCATCTTCTACTTTGATGTGATGAAGTTTTGCCATTTCTCTTGCTTTCAAATCATCCAATTCAAAAGAATTGAAGTCAACCCCGGTATATTTCTTTACTGCTTCCACCATTGTCATGGATTCAAAGGGAGTCTTAAGACTGATGTCAGTTCCCTGATATGTGAAATCTCTCTTACCGAACACTTTGTCAGCTATATATAGAAAAATTTCTTCAACTCTCCTAGCCATACCATTGTAATCTGTATAGGCTTCATATAGTTCAATGGAAGTGAATTCAGGATTATGCCTGTTACTCATACCTTCATTTCTGAAAATTCTACCCATTTCATAGACTTTTTCCAGTCCACCGACAATCAGTCTCTTAAGCGCAAGTTCAGTCTCTACTCTCATGAACATGTCAATATCCAAGGTGTTATGATGTGTCTTAAATGGCCGTGATGCTGAATTAGTAGAATGGTTTTGAAGCACAGGAGTATCCACTTCAAGAAATCCGTTACTGTCCATATATTCTCTGATAGCTGAAATGATTTTTGAACGAAGGATGAATGTCTGCTTTACTTCAGGATTGACAATCAAATCAACATATCGTTGTCTGTATCTTAAATCAACATCCTTCAGACCATGCCATTTTTCAGGTAACGGCTGTAATGATTTGCATAGCAGAACCATATCAGACACCTTGACTGATTTTTCACCGCGTTGTGTCACAAAAGCAGTTCCTGTCACCCCGACAATATCTCCGATATCAAATTTCTTGAATTCTCCATATACTTCTTCGCCCAGTTCATCAATCTTGATATACAGCTGTAATTTTCCAGAACGGTCTTGAATATGGGCAAAGCTTGCTTTTCCCATTACTCTCTTCGCAATGATTCTGCCGGCACATGTAAATATCTGCTCTGTCAGCTGCTCATGTTTTTCCATTATCTCTTCGATACTGTAATCGACTTTGAAAGTTTTTATATCAAAAGGGTTTTTTCCTTCATCTTGTAATGTCTTAAGTTTTTCTCTTCTGACCATTAATATTTCATTTAGATCCTGAACATTGTTATTTTCTTCCATGATTACCTCCAGTTATACAATAAACAGTTTACCATCAAGTAAACTGTCATTGTTTATTATATATAATTAATTAATTTCTAACAACTGCTATTTTGTGATATCCAGTATTTTGATTTTTATGACTCCTGATGGTGTTTCTACCTGCACAACACTTCCGACTTTTTTATGCATGATGGCTGAACCGACCGGAGACTCATCTGAAATCCTGCATTTCGATGGCTCTGCTTCTGTTGAGCCTACAATATGATATATTTCTTCATCATCATATTCCAGGTCAAGTATTCTGACTTTGCAACCTACCTGTACTTCTGTAATATCTATCTCATCTTCATCAATCACTTCAGCATTTCTTAATATATTTTCAATTTTCAAAATTCTGGCTTCCACTGCAGCCTGCTCATTTTTTGCCTCGTCATATTCAGCATTTTCGGAAAGATCACCAAAGGAACGGGCTTCTTTTATTTTCTCTGCAATTTCCAGCCTTTTCTTCCCTTTTAGAAATTCCAGTTCTTGTTCCAGCTCTTTTAGTCCTTCGTATGTAAGCAATGTCTTTTTATCAGGCATTTTCTGTTCTCCCTTTAAATATTTTTGATTTTAAATTATAAAATACTATTTGCTACTTGTCAAGTGCAACACATCACATGAGGATATTTTAATTAAGATCATAATATAAAAAGAATCAGATCATGACACTTTGAAGCTGTTCTTCGTTTATTAAGTTCTGATTTTCATGTATAGAAACCATTTCCTGATCAATTTTCTTGCTCTCTGATACTTTAATGAAAGCATCCACTACCAAAGGATCAAATTGGGTCCCGCTGCACCTTACTATTTCCTGAACAGCCTCTTCACTGCTCAGCCTTTCTCTGTATGTCCTGTAAGCTGTCATGGCGTCATAGGCATCTGCTACCGCAATGATTCTGGCTGCAATAGGTATCTCTTTTTCTTTTATCCCTTTCGGATACCCCTTGCCATCCCATCTTTCATGATGTACCAGTACGGAGTTCGCTATATCAATAGTATCTGTTGATGTGCTTAATATTTTAAATCCTATTTCAGGATGACGTTTGATTGAAATCCACTCTTCCTCACTTAATTTTCCCGGTTTATTCAGAATTTTCTCGTCAACGACAATTTTCCCGACATCATGCATCAAAGCGGCTAAGGTGATTCTTTTAACTTCATAGTCTGAAAAACCCAGTTCTTTAGAAAGTGCTTCACTGATCATGCTAACACGAACAGAGTGTTTTTCTTCTCTTGGATTCTTCTGATGTAATGTGTTCATAATTGAATCAATCATTAATCTTCTTACATTACTTTTTTCCAGGATTTTATTGCTGTATAAATTTTCTTCAGCATTCTGCGTCAGGCGGTCAAAAGGCTCATTATGTCTCGAAGTTGCCCAGCCAAAGGTAATGCCATAGTCATTTTTCCTTGTTGAATCAATCTGTTCCTTGACTCTTTCAATGAACTTGGCAATGCTTTTTTGAACACTGAAAGGAAGAAGCACTATAATTTCATCGCTCCCCCACCTTCCCGAGCAGAGATATCCGTCACTGACACACCTGACTGCATCACTGACTTCTCTGATGATTTTATCTCCTACATCATGCCCATAGGCATCATTTAAGATTCTCAGTCCATTAATATCGAGAATAACTACAGTCAAGATATGTCCTCGTTCGCTGTATTTCTGAATTTCACTTTCAATGCTTTTACGGGATAATAAACCGGTAAGCGAGTCATACTCCTGCAGATACTTCATATGGTCAAGTCTGAATCGAACATCCAGCGCATTTTTTATCTTTAAAGCCAGTGTGATTTTCAGTGTTTTGTTTGATATCGGTTTTTCAAAATAATCATAAGCTCCGTTCTCTAGAGATTGTGTAATGGAATAGCTGTCATGTAAAGACGAGCACATGATGACAGGTGTGTCACAGATCTGCTGATCTGCTTTTATCTGTTTCAGTATCTCTATCCCGTCAATGTCACCAATCATAATATCAAGAATGACTACTTTTATTTCATTTAGTTTTATTTTTTCAATAATATCAATTCCATCATCAGACTCAATGACATTAATATCATAATTCGCGCTTTCAAGTGTTTTCATGATAATCAGACGATCAACTTTTGAATCATCAACTACCAGTACATTATTATTCCTCATTTTCAGCCTCCCTGCTGTCAAATAGCTTCTTTTCTCTTACATTGTTCATGATTTTCTTTGCGTCACTTACTTTTCCCTTTTTCATTAATGTTTCAGCAAGTTCAATCATTTTTCTGATTTCCTCAGCTCTGATAACACCTGCAGCACCTTTCAATTTATGCAAAAGAAGAATGATTTTGCTGTTTTCTCCTTCTTGAAACAAATTTTCCAGTTCTTGGAAAGATTCATTCGCCTGCAGAATAAAAGTATCAATCAGTTCCATGGATGTTTCATCATCGAATCCAACTTCATTTTTTAAAATATCAGCATAAACTTTTTTCAGTGTCATCTTATCTCCAATATCACTGCTAGTGGTGTATAAATCAATTTCCTCTTCTAAGGAAAATAAAGCGTTTAATTGATTATCGTCAATTTTTCTTCCAATGATTATATTAATAGAGTTTTTATTTGATTCAGTCAGATCATCCACAATAGGTTTTGAGGAAACTGCGACAATTTTAGTTTTTGTTCCTGCAGCTTTTCGAATTTTCATTGAAAACGGAATACTTTCATCATGGCTGCTCATTAAGTCAATGAAAATAATGTCATAGTTTTCTTTCCTGCATAAATCAATGGCATCTTTCTGATTCAAAGCGATGTCATAATTTATTCTGTTCTCTGTCAGGTAATTCAGCAGGACTTCAAGATTCACAAGATTTTCATCAGCTATCAGTGCTTTGTAGTTTGCTAATAGTTTCGGTGTTTTAATGCTTGAGATAGGACCTTCAGAATTCTCGTAGTCAAAAAAGGCATCAAAGCTGAAAGTGGATCCGATATTCGGTGTACTTTCAAAAGATATATTCCCATTCATTTTATTGGCAATTTTCTGACTGATTGCCAGGCCCAGTCCTGAACCTTCAAAATCCCTTGTTGAGCTTTTATGTCCTTGAGAAAATGGTTTGAAGATTTTCTTCTTGTCCTCATCACTTATGCCAATCCCACTGTCTTTTACAGCGACCTTCAAATGGACTTTGTTTGTTTCTGCATCTTTGTTAATTGAGACAATGACATTGATAAACCCTTTTAAGGTAAATTTCAAAGAATTACTTAGCAGATTGTTAATGATTTGTGTGAGTTTTGTTCGGTCTCCTGAAACTTTCTCATGACTATCAGAGCTGATTTCCATGTTGAATTTAAGCCCTTTCTCCTGAGCCAAAAGCTTGAACGGAACAATTGAAACTTTCATCAGCTGCTCAAGGTCAAATGACTCATGCTCCAGTATAATTGAATCAGTTTCATATTTTGTATAATCCAGAATATTATTGATGATTTTCTGCAGAAATATCGCTGAATTCTTGATATTTCCAAGCATGTCAGCCTGCTCTTCATTAAGCTCCTCCATTTCAAGTAATTGTATGAATCCGACAATACCATTTAATGGAGTCCTCATTTCATGATTCATCATGGCAAAGAAAGTGTTTTTAGTTTTCTCCATGGCTTTTTGTGTTTTGATACTGTCTCTAAGCTTATCATTAATCAGTTTAAGTGTTTTTGTTCTTCTAGTCACCTGCTTATCAAGCGTTCTGTTGATATTCAAAACAGCTGCTTCCGCTTTTCTTCTTTCTTTTATCTGCTCACTTAAATTTTCATTTATTACTATTAAAGAGGCCGTTGAATTGGCTATTTTTTCTTCCAGTTCACTATTGATATTAACGATGTCATTTTCTCTAGAAACAATAATGCCGATCATATAATCAAAATCATCTTTTAATTCTCTTAGTTCACTGAAAATGTAATCATTATCTGTTATTGTATAATCTCCTTCTGCTATTTTTTTAGTATTTGTTTTCAGCATAGTGATTTCTTGATTGAATTTTCTGAAATAACCAGACAATATTAACACTAACAGCAAAGTGAAAACCAGCCATATTGTAATGATTGTCAGATTAATGACCTGTAACTCAGAATATAATGATTCTGTATAAAACTCAAGAATCAGATACCATCCAAGTCCTTCATTCCTGGCAAAAAACAGCTTGTCTCCATCATTAAAATAGTTCAATCCTGCTTTGTAAGCATTTTCCATTAACTCAAAACCTTCAAATTTATTGCGATTGATCACTTTCTCTGAATTTTCAGTTAATATGTAAGTACCATACTTGTCAACTATGTTTATACTTTTAATCTGATTGAAAAATTTATTACTGGCAATATCAGCAGGGATTTCATTAAGATTGAATTCTGCTATTATAGTATAGCTGTCAAATTTTTTCGATAATTGAACCAAGGGATTTCCTGTATAGTTTGAAATATATACTTCTGACCATTTTATCGATGAGCTTTTTCCGGGTTCATTGTAATAATACTTGAAATCTGCCTTCTCACCAACAATCGAACTATCAAAAGGTGCTGAATTGATAATCAGTCCATTGTCATCAATCAGATAGATTGTAGAAAAGTAGTCGCATAAATCAATGATGTTCTCAAGATAATTAGAAACCGTTCTGCTGTCTGCAGAAATACCTTCTTGTAAAATTGAATCGACATTCTCAATCAGCATGATCGGATTCAACACATGACTGTCTATCTGGCTCTTTACAGCATTTAACATGAAAAGCTGCATATTGCTGATTTCTGTTGACACACTTTTATTGATAAAATAGGTAACTCCAAAAAACAGAAAGAACGTAATGACTACTGATAAAATATTAACTGCTATAAATCTTTTTCTAAGTGTTATTTTCTTCATAAACGGTATCAATGTCTCCTAGAACTTTACCTTGCTTCAGAAGTTGTTTTAAAAGCATGTCGATACATTAATCTGAAATAAGTGTCTGTTTTTATTAAATCTTTGTTTTGCTCCCTATCCTATTCATCTCAAGTTCACTATATGGCCAAATAATTTTAAAAGTACATTCAATTGTCGTTAGTTAGTGTTAACTAACGCTATTTTACCATAAACTCATGTTTTTGTAAATATATTTTTAACAGATTAATCATTCAATTGGAATAATAATTGTAAAAGTACAGCCTTCAGTTGAATTTTCAGATACGATCAAGTCTCCTCCAATTTTCTCAATTAGTAATTTACACATGGATAAACTATACTTGTTTTTACCAAGATACACCTTTAAATAATCGTGATGATAGAATTCATTGAATATATATTTCATAGTTTCTTCACTGATTCCAATCCCATAATCTTTTATTGAAATATGAATTTCAGATTGATGCCCATTCTCATTAGTTTCATATGCTAAAACAACATCAACCTGATTATCACTTGTATGTTTGATCGCATTTTCTATTAATTCCTTAATGATGATGGTAATGATCTCTTCAGGAATTTCCAGAACGACATCTTTTCCGATTTCATTGAATATGGTAATGTCACCTTCATCGTCATATGATTTGACTATCTCTGTCACAAGCGATATTAATTCTTTCTCATTCAACATAAAGTGGATTTCCTGAATTTCCACAAAACGAGCCACTTGATTCAATACATTCTTAGAGTTTCGCATTTCTCTTAATACTGCTTTGAACAATTCCTTATTCTCAATTTCAAGCGATTTATAATCTATCAGCTGCATCATTCCCATCATACCGTTTAATGGATTTCTCAGTTTATGATTGATGTCTCTTAAAAACTGTGTTTTCATCTGGTCAGATTTTTCAAGTTTTACCATTGCTGTTTCAATCTGCTTCTTGTTTTTCGCGCTATCTGATATATCTGAAATCAACAGAGCTATGTGATTGGTTTCAGCAGGAAATACTTTGACCAGTAAAGTCATATCTAGTTCTTTTGAATACTTGCTGATTGTAACAGCTTCATTCTTTATCACTATGCTTTTTAAGGATTCAAACCATATCCTCTCTAGATTAGGCCTTGCTACATTAAGATTTTTCCCTATCTCATTCTCTCTTGAAGTGTTAAACATTTTCTCATATGCGGGGTTTATATCCACAAACTCAAAATCATCTATTTCATGATGATCATCATAAATCGTTTTCAATAATGCAAAAGCTTCATTGGCATTATATAAAATTGTCTGTTGAGATATAACGGATTTCTGGTATTCGTCATACAGTTCAGAAAAATATTTTCTTGTGACAAAAGATAAAGTAATGAAAGCCATCGAAGTCAGTATGAAAACAATCTTTCGATCGGCTTCACCTGAAGACAATATATATGCAATCCCCATTGAAACCAGAAACAATGAGACGAATATCTTGAAAATTCTCATGTTTAATATGGATTCAATGGATATGAGAAGTAAAACCATGCAGATGAGCATGTCAAATTGGGTATATCTGTAATTAAAAGAAACGATTATATTAAAAACAGTAATCACCCAGAAAACCAGTAAAATATATTTCTGATAATCTTTCTTTGTTGTTCTGAAAGAACTTGACAGATACACAAGAAGCAAAATTAATTCGATGATTATTATTGTCAATACGGAGTTGAAATAGCTTTTATGAAAATGAAGACGATGAACCACTTCAAACATCGCCACAGCAATCATATAGAATATATTCATCGTTCTTAACAGCAATCTTCTGTTTAGCCAGCGTTTCATTCCATCACATCCCTTATATCAGATTCAGTTCCTTCATGATCTCTCTGTACTTCTTGATATCAATTGGTTTCCATGCATAAGCATCGCAGCCATATTCATATGAAAGTTCCACTGATTTTTTATCATTGATCGCAGTCGTCATAATGATTTTTGAATGTTGTTTCTTTTCATATTCCCTGATCATTTTAAGTGCTTTGATTCCGTCAACTTTCGGCATCATGATATCAAGGCTGATCAAGTCAAAAGGTTCACCGCTGTCAATCGCTTTGATTGCCATTTCAATTACTTCAAGCCCATCAACTGCAAGCTCACATTGACCATAAGCTGACAGAAATTTCTTCATGAAAAGTCTGCTGGTCATGTCATCTTCGCCAATTAGTATCTTCATTTATTACCTCCACATAATCCTAAAGTAAATACTGTTCTGTCTTTTTCATTTGAGACAAAGCTTATATCTCCATTTAAATACTTATTTGCAAGTAGCTTTGAACCATAAAGTCCAAATCCTCTGTCGATGCCTTTTGTTGAGAAACCTTTAGTGAAAATATTCTTTCTGACCTTCTCAGATATCACTGAATCATTATGAAATTTAATCAGAATTCTTTCATCATGACTTTCAATGACTATTTTCACTTCTTCTTTTTCTTTTGTTTCTTCTAACGCATTTTTCAGAAGATTGAAGATGATTCTTCTTAAAATGATTCTGTCACAATGATAAATCAGCTCATCGGATTCTGAAACAACAGTTATTTCATTCTTACGGTACTTATCATCCTTTTTCAATAAAGAAACACACTCATTGACCATCATGATGATATCAGTGTTTTCCATTAATATCTTCAGTTGATTGCTTTCTGCATCTGATATGCTTTTCTGGTATTTGATTTCCTCAATCATGATTTCGATACTGCTTTCCAGTAAAATGACATCCTTGTTTAACGCCAGTTCATGATTTTCGAGTTTCAGATATTCAATGATATTATAAATGCTTGATGCAGAATTCAATATATCATGATAAAAAATCCTCTGCAGATTATTCTTTACAATCTCAGCATCACGATTCAGGAATGTGGCCAAATAAAGTTTCTCATTTTCTATATGAAGAACTGACACCTTTTCATGAAAGTTGAAAGTTTGTTCTACTCCTTTAAACAAAGAAATGATTGTAACAGGAGCTTCATTAGTCATTCCAGAATTAATCACTTCGACAATAGTATTTTTGACACTGCAATGTTTGCATTGCTTAACACATCCGCATTCATTTGATGATGAATTGGCATATTTGCATTTGATGATGTTCCCTGGTTTCTTACCTATGACTTTTTCAAGAGAACTGTTAACAAAATTTAAAAGAGCTTTATTGGCAAATACAATTTCGGCTTTCTCATTAAGAATCATGACAAGCACATTCATTTCATTCAGTACATTAACCAAAAGAACATTTTCCATTATCGCTGATGCTTGCTCATTAACAGACATTTCAGTCTCCTTTATGATCAATAAATAATTTTAACGAAAAAGATAAAATCCTTTCTTTCAAATCATAAGACTTCCCTTCCATATACCACTCATATACTAATGCGAAAAGCATATTATTAATTGTCTTGGCAAGCTCATCAGGTGTAAATAATGATGTTTCATAAAAATTCTGTTCGCCTTTACTGATAATCAGTGATAGAAAGTTGTTTCTCTTATCAATGATTTCTTTCATCCTTTTTCTGGTTTCATCATTGTAATAATACAAATCCAGTGATATTAGAATAGTGGCAAATCCTGAATAATTCTGATATAGCTCTGCATAACGGTTAATATAAAAAAGCATTGCTTCTTTTCCGGTTAATTTACTTTCAATAATTGTATTGATAATATTTTCGTCATAACTTGAGAATTCTTCAATGATTGCATTGATGATTTGCTGTTTGTTCTTATATTGGCGGTAAAGTGCAGGTTCAGATATCCCTTGTGTTTGAGCAAGATTTTTTGTAGTAAGGCCATTGACTCCCCACTTTTCAAATAATTCAATCGCACTGATTAGAATCTTATCTTTTCTTTTTAGCATCCTTACTCCTGGTTAGTATTGACTAACTGAAATAATTATACCATTTCTTTACCATAAAAGCAACATTCACACTTTTATGCATATTTTCTATATATTGTAAAATATATAGACATGAAAAATGTGCTGTCTTTCAAGTGTCAGCACACTTTGTCTGTTTTATGATTTCCATGTAGTTTTCAGCTCTTTTTCTTCTTGTAAATCAGGCTTGCTTTGATAAAGTCTCTGAAAAGAGGATGAGCTTTATTTGGGCGTGACTTGAATTCAGGATGGAACTGAACACCGATAAACCACGGATGGTCACTTAGCTCAATCATTTCTACCAGATGATTGTCCGGAGACATTCCACATAAGATCATTCCTTTTTCCTGAAGTGTTTCTCTGTACTGGTTTGAAAATTCATAACGGTGTCTGTGTCTTTCATAAATCAGTTCATCGTTGTAAACTTCCATGGCAAGACTTCCCTCTTTGATTTTACATGGGTACAGCCCCAGTCGCATTGTGCCTCCTTTATCTTCCACTTCCACTTGATCCGGCATCAGATCAATGACATGATACTGACTGTTTTCATCAAACTCAGAGCTGTTTGCTCCTTTTAAGCCGCAGACATTTCTTGAAAATTCAACCACCGCCATCTGCATCCCCAGACAGACTCCGAAAAACGGTACTTTGTTTTCTCTTGCATATTGTATCGACAGGATCTTTCCTTCTGAACCCCTGTCACCAAAACCTCCAGGAACAAGTATTCCATCTGCTTCATTTAACTGCTCTTCTACTGTATCATTACACAGGAGTTCTGAGTTGACCCATTTAATTTTCACTTTGCAGCTGTTATGAATCCCGCCATGGCTTAATGCTTCTGCAACAGAAATATAAGCATCGTGGAGTTCAATGTATTTCCCGACAAGCGCAATGGTCACATGCTCTTTCAGATTCTTTATTCTGTCAATCATTTCTGTCCATTCTTTTAGATCCGGTTTTCTGTTTTCCAACCCTACTTTTTTCAGGACAAGTTGGGCAAATCCTTCTTTTTCAAGCAATAACGGGACTTCATATAAGTGATTAGCATCTAAATTCTGAATGACGCAGTCTGCTGTCATATTACAGAAAAGAGCTATTTTATCTTTTAAGTCCTGGGAAATCTCCTGTTCAGTTCTGCAGACAATGATATCTGGCTGTATACCAATGGTTCTTAATTCTTTCACGCTGTGCTGAGTCGGTTTTGTTTTTAATTCTCCTGATTTTTCTAAATATGGGACGAGAGTGACATGAACATATAGCACATTTTCAGGCCCTACTTCACTTTTTACTTGTCTTATGGCTTCCAGAAACGGCTGTGATTCAATGTCTCCAACTGTTCCCCCGATTTCAGTGATGACAAAATCAGGATTCTCTTCTCTGCCTACGCGATATACTCTGTCTTTTATTTCATTTGTGATATGAGGAATAACCTGCACTGTTGCTCCAAGATAATCTCCTCTTCTTTCTTTAGTGATGACAGACCAATAAACTTTCCCAGTAGTGACATTACTGTTCTTTGTCAGTTTTTCGTCAGTAAATCGTTCATAATGTCCTAAGTCCAAGTCTGTTTCTGCCCCGTCATCTGTCACGAATACTTCTCCATGCTGATATGGGCTCATTGTTCCGGGATCAAAATTGAGATAAGGATCAAACTTTTGATTGGTTATTTTATATCCTCTTGATTTTAATAGTCTACCTAAAGAAGCGGCAGTTATCCCTTTTCCTAAACCAGAGACAACACCGCCTGTTACAAACACATATTTAACTGACATTACAAACCTCCCAAATCTTATTGTAATATTATATATTCTTATTTTATGATTAGCAACATCAATTAGAGATTTCTATTTTATTTCAATCATGCAGTGTCCCAGAATTTCAGGAATCGTAAAATAAACGATATTATCTATCTGCCTGAAAGAAAGTCCAATACCATTCGGAACAATTGTCAACGAAGTGACTTTCCTGTCAGTTTTCAATTCAACATCAAGGTTGTGATATGGGAAAACATCTTCAAGTATTTCCAGCTGCTCACTCTTCTTTTCAGGTATATACCAAAGAATATGCATCACATCAAAGTGCTCTTTACGGTTGATGGTGGTAATGACGGACGAAGGTCCATTATGCTTTATTAAAGGTTGTCCGATTAATTCGTTAATTGCATTTTCCAGCAACGTCTTAACCCATTTTGGTGCTCGTAAAGCATATAATCTGAAAATAGGATGAGAGAAGTATATGGTATTTTCCCCTTTGACAATGGCACTGTAATCTTTTTCACCGGATGACGGTGTTTGACGGTGAGAACAGAAATGCTGATATGTCCTGTTGAAGAACGGCCGATAGGTATCACACAAGGTCTCACCAGTGGTCGCAGCGACTTCAACCCCTTTGGTATACATGACATACTCTGTTGTATGCAATCCCTTCCCCATAGGTCCTTGAGGAATGATATAGTCTGCATATGAATTGTTAAGATCAAAAACACCTCTGACAATTTGATGATATGAGTCATATGTCACATTTGAGACTTCGACTCCCAGTTGTTTCAATGTGAATTTTTCTTTTTGGCTGTCCATACCTGATTCAAAAGTAGCCAGTACTTTCCCGCCCTGCTTAATATATTGTTCAAGCTTCTCCTTAAATTCTCCTTCCACCGGAATGGAGTCTGGCAGAATAATCAGTTCAAATCGGGAGAATTCCATTTCAGAATCAATGAAGTCAAACTGCAGTGACAGCTGCTCAAGCAGTCTTACTACACCTACCTGTTCTAAAATCATGCTGTCCATGTTTGAATGAGTGAACTGATCAGGAGCTATGACCCCTATATTCGTTAATGGAGTGGCATTTTCACACCAGGGCTGTTTTTCTTTAACCTGTCTGTACACACTTCCTATGAGCTCATACACTTCTTTTGAGAGTTTTCCACCGGGTTCAAGCTGATCACCGATCAGGCACTTGGAATTCAATGCCAGCATCCTGAAACACTCATATTCCAGTGCTGCCTTGTTTCTGAATGAATGGAAGTCACCCCATGATGTATGGAATTTACCAGTATGTCCCAGACAGTCCAGCCCTAAATTCCTGGCATAGCGTATAGTGGTCGGGAAATGAATGTATCCCCATTCTCCGCCAGGAAGACTTTCCAGCTCAAGATGTGAATAGGCTTTTACTGAGCTTTTTGTAGCATGGGAGATATGACCTGCGTTATAAAATATGGAAATGCCCGGTTTGTATTGATTAATCAAAGCAGTCATCTCAAATTTAAAGTCATCAAGCACTTCTCTGTAATGTGTCAGTCTGTCCTTTTCATTTAATGGGTTATATCCTTTTTCATGCATTGATTTGATACAATATTCACAGGCACAGGCTCTTTCAAGAACAATATCGTAAAATATGCCATCAGGTTCAAGTTCTTCAAGAATTTCAATGGTATGTGCTTTTAAAAATTCTCTGTAAGGAGTGTTGACACAGAGCCCATGGTAAAATCCGGGTTTTAGTGAATGCTGCCACATTGGTGCTCCTGTCACATCTCTCATCGCCCATTCAGGATGATGGATGGAAGTATAGTAATCCCATTGAACAGTAATATATACAGGCACCTTGATTCCTGCACTGTGGCAGGCTTCAATCTGTTCTTTCAACAGATTTTTATTGACCAGATTAGGATGAATCCTCTCCGGGAATTTCTTGGAGTCATAATACATCATTCCATGGTGGCATCTTGCAAAGCAGGAGATGGAATCAACACCGGCTTCTTTCAATGTGCTGGAAAACTCTTCTTTGTTAAATTCCTTTCCTACATTTTCAATTAATTCACTGGTATGGAAATCCAGATGAATCTGTCTGAATCTAAGTGTGTCTTTCATGTCAGTTCTCCTTGATTAAATTCATTACGTTTACAATGCACTCATCTTTCATTATATACGTCTTGAACAGATTATAGTTTAAAATATTCTGTGTGGTCATGTCCAATATCCCATCCTGAGGCAGATTAACTGATGCTTTATACAAATTAACTGCTTTCTGAGTGTTTATATCAAATGTAACATCAGGTGTCTGTTTAAAATAGCCCAATTGACTCAGAACTTTTTCTGCTACAAAAACATCATAGCTGACATCATTAAGCTGGTAATCTTTTCTGATCCATATTCCGTTATCCTGCGGATTTATCTCCAGTCTTACCCTGCTTGCATTCAATATATAGTCTGGGGTGACCCCACCTTCATAAGAAATGTTGTTATTGTCATACAATTCGTTCTCAACTAAATGAAGGTAACCGGAAACATACTCATTTGAAAGTGACAGCTGATTCATGTTGATATAATTGACAATGCCGTCAATGTCTGTTGTTCCGGCAAGCTTACTATAGCAAGAAAAAGCTGCGTCTGTAAACACCGGATAAGTTTTGACTGCTTCAACAAGACCATATGATGTCTGTCCGAAAACATTCCCGGTTCTGTAATTTTTGACTGCTCTTGCAATGACTTCTCCCGCTCCTTGAGTCTTTTCATTGATTATGATGTTAACGAAATGATAATCACTTTTAATAGAAGCTGACAGAATCATATCACCGCCGCTTGCAATCCTTCCGAATGGAAGGAAAAAGTCAGCGACTTCGCCTGCTTCTTCAATATTCATTGAAATTAGATCCCTGAGATCGACAATGATGTTTTTAATTTGATTGTTGTCAAAAAACTGAAGTGCTTTTCCGACTTCATCTGAGGTTAAGTCTTTAAACTGATTAATTCTTATATAGCCGAACTCATCTTTGATAAAAAAGTCAATAAGCGATATATAGCCTTTGCTTAATTCACATTGCAGTTTAACAATAGAACCGGTTTCTGCTTTGATGACTTCTATTTCAGCTTTGCTTCCAGCTTCTTCAATGACATAATCCAGATCCATGATATTCATGATGCTGGTGCTGATCCGGTTGACCCTATAAATAACATCTCCTGTTTCAAGTCCGATTTTTGAGGCGTTTGTTCCCGGATATACATTGCTTACCAGTAAACCTGTTCTGACTTTTTCCAGAGATACTCCCAGTACATTGGAATTAAATGTTTCATTTACCTGATTCTGTTCATAACATGAATATATGGAAGTTTCGCTTAAGACTCCATTGAATGACCCTCCGACAAGGTCGTCTGTTGATATATCTCTATAATAAAGTGTCTGCATGAAATCATAGAAATGATACAGATAGTTTTCATCTACTTTTGTTGATGCTGAAAAAGCGACTGAACAGATGAGAGTGAATATAAGGACAATGATTACGATGCGATTGCTTTTTTTCATTTTACTTTCCCTCCTTAATCACTTCAAATGCTTTTTTAAGCTGTATATCTTCATTGATATAACTCAGTCTAAGTATATTATTGATATTATCCTGAGTGGTGTAGTCAAGAACCCCATACGGGTACAGACCATAATCATCCTGAAACTGCTTTACAGCCTGTTTGAATGTCTCATCATATAAAACATTCAATGTTCCGACTTCATAGCCAAACTCTTTTAATATGACTTTAGCTCTATAGATTTCATAGCTTGTCATGCCGACATCATATTTTGCTCTGATCCAGAGCATATTATCAAGATTATTGATGTTTATGAATAAACTCCCGTCATATTCTACGTTAATATCAGGTTCTATCCCCACCAGATTGATTCTGCTGCCATTTGGAGTCACATATTCACCGATGGTAAGCTTAGCTGCACCTAAATAATCTGTATCAATATGTTTTTCATAAAAGGAAACATATCTGCTTAATGTGAACATATCACTGATTGCATATTTTGCTGAATAAAGATCATATGCCTTTGGTGTCAATATTTCATATGACGATTGAACCACGCTTTTCCCGAAAGTCTTTTCACCGACAACAACCGCAGCTTTATTATCTTTCAATGCACCTGTGACCACTTCAGAGGCACTGGCACTGTTTTCATTGACAAGAAGGACCATATTGTATGTCTCATCATTTTTCATGGCCTCATATCTGATATCAAGATATCCGCTGTATTTGAAATCCATTTTTGTGACGACACATTCAGATAAAACAGCCCTTGCAACATCGATACATCCCTGTAAGGTTCCGCCTCCGTTATCTCTCAGATCAAGAATGACATCACTGATTCCTTTTTTATTGAATTTCTCAAGAGCTTCTTTGAATTCTTTTCCTGTTTCATTAGTAAATGATGAGATGTATACATACCCCACATGATTGATGATATATGATTTGACAGTCTTCATGGCAACCACCTGCCTGCTTAAATCATAATAGAGGACTGGTCCTTCATTATTCTTTAAGATTCCAAGTGTGACATAGGTATTAACCGGCCCTTTCACTAAAGATGCAATATATTCTAGACTTTTCCCCGTAATGTTCTCATGATTCACACTGATTATGATATCACCTGATTTCAAACCTGCTAATGATGCAGGTGAATATTCAAAAACAGAGACAATTTCCACCCCTTTGATATGCGCTGTCATACTGACTCCGATTCCCACATATTCTGCATTGATATAAGTATTCTGCTCTGTATTATATGTTTCTACAGCCTGAAAGTATGAAAACTTATCGGTTTCTGAAAAAGCTCCGGTTATCATATCAGCTGTAACATTCTTTGTATCAATGGTGCTGTTGCTTTTTTCAATCATCAAATCAAGATATGAATTGACTTTACCATTTTCATTGTTAGCCATAACAAGACCGGGAACGACCAGAGCAGCCACTAGTAAAATCACCAGGCCATATTTAAGATTTTTCATTTTTCCCTCACATTTTTTCCGGCGCTTTGATACTCAGTATATCAAGCGCATTCTTCAGAACTATTTTCGTTGCTTTCACTAGTGCCATTCTGGCATATAACAGTTCTTCATTTTCGCCTTTTACTCGACAGGCATTATAAAAGCTATGAAACAGGGAAGCTAAATCAAGAACATATCTGGTCATTCTGGACGGTTCCAGAGTATGACATGAAATGATGATGTCATTCGGATATTCCGCCAGCTTTTTCATCAATTCAATTTCTTCATTATTCTTGAGAAGTGAATAATCAATTCCCTCTTCCTTGTCTATATCAGCATCGTCTTCTTTTAAAATTCTTAACATGCTGCAAATTCTTGCATAAGCATATTGAACATAGAATACCGGATTCTCATTTGACTGCTTCTTGGCAAGATCAAGGTCAAAATCAAGATGACTCCCACTTGTTTTCAGGTTAAAGAAAAATCTTGCCGCATCAACACCTACCTCATCAAGCAGATCATCAAGTGAGATGGCTTTACCTGTTCTTTTTGACATTCTGGCCACTTCACCGTTTCGATACAGTCTGACCAACTGAAAAATAATAATATCAAGCTTTTCTTCACCTACGCCAATCGCATTCATAGCCCCTTTCATTCTGGCAACATGGCCATGATGATCTACACCTAAAAGATTAATTGCCCTGTCAAATTTTCTTGTTTTGAATTTATTCCAGTGGTAAGCAATGTCTGCCGCAAAATAAGTGGGAAAACCGTTGCTTCTGGTTAACACCTCATCCTTCTCACTTCCGATTGATTCTCCCTTCAGCCAGAGTGCTTCATCTTTAATGAATGTATGATTATGCTTAACAAGATAATCAATAAGCTCATCAACTGCTTTACTTTCGTATAAGGACTTTTCACTGAACCACTTGTCATAAGAGATTCCATATCGCTTCAGTCCCTTTTTAATGGCTCTGATGTTTTTCGGAAGCGCATAGTCAACAAGTATCTTTTTTCTGTCTTCACTGTCTTTATCCAGCAGATTTTCTCTGCCTTCTTTAATATAATTTTTCACATGGTCAATAATATCAGCACCCTGGTATAGATCCTCATCAAACTTTACTTTGTCCTCTCCCAGCAGTTCCTGAAGATATCTGGCTTCCAGAGAGAGTCCGAATTTTTCTATCTGGTTCCCGGCATCATTGACATAGAATTCCTTGCTGACATGATACCCCGCCTTGATAAGCACATTTGCCAGAAGGTCTCCCAGCGCACCACCTCTTGCATTTCCCATATGAAGCGGCCCTGTGGGATTGGCTGAGACATACTCGACAACTACTTTTTCGTTTTTGCCATAATCAGAACTGCCATAATTATCTTTTTGCTTAATAATCATTTCAGTGTTGTCGTAAAGCCATTGATCAGATAAATAAAAATTGATGAAACCCGGTCCGGCAGTTTCTGCTTTTAGAATATATGTGTTCTTGAAATCCATATTGTCAACTAACATGGAAGCTATTTTTACCGGAGCCATTTTCGCTTTCTTCACCATCATCATGGCAATATTGGTTGAAAACTCCCCATGCTCTTTTTCCCTCGGTTTTTCTACATTGATGTCATCAATTTCAAATTCCGGAATCAGTTTTTCTGTCATGCACTTTCTGATGCTGTTTTCAGTTATTTTTTTTATGCTTAATTCAATACTATTGATTATATTCATTATTTCCTGCCTCTTTAATTGTCATGTAAAACTTGTTTTCAGTATCATTGCCATCTGAAAGATCCAGAAGATAATCCATTTCTATGACTCCGCCGAAATCATTCATTTCAACAAAAACCCTGTTTGCTTTGATTTCCACGGAAAATTCACCAAATTCAGTAATGTATCTTGAGGTGTTCACTTTCCCTTCCTGGAATACAAAGTTGGAATTGACCGCACCGAATCTGATTAACGACACCACCTGGTCACTGACCTTAAGAGTGGTGGTGGTTCCATCCATTCCAGTCATTTCAGATTCGTTATAAGTTATAAAATACTGGTTCCCCTTTTTATAGTATTTCCCTTCAGTCACAAACTCAAGTTTCTGCTCGTGGTCACTATATCCTTTCAATGAGATAATAACGTCTTTCATTAAAACCGTCCTTAATAATTTTCTATATCGATTTTTTCAGCATGTATGTCACTTCGCTGCAGGATGTCTTTTGCCAGCGGAATGAACTTTTCTGCACTGTCACTGGTATACAAGTAAGTTTCACCAATATGGCTGAAGTTTCTGAGATTCATGTCTTCAAGTATCGCTGAAGCTCCCTTAGCCACTTCACCAGCTGAGTTGATGAGTGTTATTCTCCCCTCAAGCACTTCATTGATCGCGTCAATCAGCAACGGGTAATGTGTACATCCCAGGACCATGGTATCAACATCAATCGCAATAAACTCATCAAGGTAAAACCTGATGATTTCTTTTGTAATATGGTGATTCCACCATAACTGACCTTCCTCAACCAAAGGGACAAACAATGGGCAGCTTTTTGAAAAGACAGTCATGTTCTTATCAATTGATTTAATACTGCTTTCATATGCTCCGCTTTCAACTGTGGCTCTTGTTCCAATGACACCGATTCTCTTGTTTTTTGTTACCCTTGTACTTAAGCTGACACCAGGACTGATGACTTCAATTATAGGGATGTCAAACCTTTCTTTCAGTTCATTGATAGCATTGGAGCTGACAGTGTTACATGCAATGACCAGTGCTTTGATATTTTTGGATAACAGGAAATTCACATCCTGAATTGAAAAATTAATAATTGTTTCTTTTGATTTTGAACCATATGGAGTCCTTTTACTGTCACCGAAATAAACCAGGTCTTCCTCAGGCATTATCTTACTGATTTCCTTTAAAACGGTTAATCCGCCTAAACCTGAATCAAATATTCCGATTGGTCTTTTATCCATCTATCTAACCTCTTCAAAATCAACAATAAAATGATATTTCCGACTTCTTTCCAAAGCCAGGTTTATCAGTCTGCTGATCAAATCCTTGTATGGGATTCCATAGTCTACCATCAATTTAGGATACATGCTGATTTTAGTAAAACCAGGCAGTGTATTGATTTCATTCAGCACAGGTTTATTACCTGCCTGCAGAAAAAAGTCAACTCTTGCTAATCCATAACAGTCAATGGCTTTAAACGCCTTGATAGCGTATTCTTTAATAAGCAAAACCACTTTTTCATCAAGGTCGCTGGTGATGACGGTTTTTTCCTCTGCCACATACTTTGCTTCGTAGCTGTAGAAATCACTTTTTAGAAGGACTTCACCAATATTAGACGCTTCAACATCAACATAGTTCCCTAACACAGCACATTCAAGTTCTCTTCCTTTAATAAATTCCTCCACCAGAATTTTTCTGTCCACTTTTCTGCACAATTCAATTCCGGCTTCAAGCTGAGTCCTGTCATAAGCTTTTGTGACTCCCACTGATGATCCCTGGCTCGCAGGTTTGATAAATAAAGGGTAAGTGAATTTGCTTTCTACTTTCTCAACAATTTCTGAAGCATCATCATCAATGGTAAAAGCCAGATAATCAGCTTGCGGAATACCTGCTCTTTCAAACAGGATTTTACAGAATGTTTTATCCATGCCAATAGCTGATGACAGAACATTGGCACCGACATAAGGGACTCCTGCCACTTCAAACAATCCCTGCAGCTTTCCGTCTTCCCCTTCAGTTCCATGAATAATCGGAAAGACAACATCATATCGTCTGATGAAATCAACAGAGAATTCAATCGCTTTTTTCTGAAGCTGATTGTCCACTTTTTTAATTTCCTCTATGACAATATGTTTATCTTCTTTTAAATCATAAAGATAGCATTCATTCTTTTTGCTGATTTCCATTATATGAAGTTCAAACTGGTTATCATCTATTTCTTTTATAATAGAAGATGCTGAGCATCTGGATACTTCGTGTTCTGTGGACACACCGCCAAAAATTAAAAGCACTCTTGTTTTATTCATTAGCCACCTCATCACTCTTTATAGCAAGCTACTATTTCACCATAGTATATCACATGGTAATTATCATTTGAATCATAGAATGTCTTTTTGATTCCTTCATCTACCAGGCCTGGTTCCATGGCCTGTTTATATACGGTCTTACATTCAAAATGAATCTGGCAACCTTCAATTACCGGTGTGCTGATTTTTTGGCTGTCCTTCAATACCAGTCCACACTCGTTGAACTTATTGTAATCTCTTCCTGATTTGCTTCCGCAGAAAGCCAGTTCTTTCTTTTTCTCTCCCAGTGCAGGTACACTGACAGTAAACTGATTGGACTGATCAATTAATTTATAGGTATGTCTGGAATATCTGACAGCAACAATCATCACAGGCTTATTCCATATTGTTCCAAGAGATGCCCAGCTGATGGTCATAGTGTTAAGATTTTCCCCGTGCTTTGTCGTCAGAAAAGCACCGTTTTTAGACAACTGTTCCATGGCTTCTCCAGACAATGTCATATAATTCTCTGTTTTCATTATTTTTTCCTTCTTTCCATTAAATCAAATTATATCATAAATGGTTTAATAATCTAAAGTCGCTTTCCTGATATACTCTTTCTTGAATAAATGAAGCGATACGTCTTCCCACTCCACTCCTGTTTTATGGCTGACCAGAAAGATGAATACGACGGTACTGTCTTCAAAGGTCTTGCTGAAATTCATTTTCTTGATATCATATCCGAACTCTTTGATATCGTTGGTCACTTTTTTTTCAATATCCTCTTCCATATGAGCAGTGATTTTTATGTTGGCATAATTGTATTCTTTTCCTGCTTTTTTCTCCAGTCTGCTTAAAAATCTGAGTGTGATGAATATGACAACAAATGCAACACCGGCAAGATAGAAGTATCCCATTCCAACCGCCAGTCCGATACATGCGACTGCCCACAGGCTCGCAGCAGTTGTCAGTCCCTTTACTTTGAACTTGTCTCTTATGATTGTTCCTGCTCCGAGAAAACCGATTCCGCTGATGACCTGTGCCCCCATTCTGGCAGGATCAGTTCCTGATGTGAATTCTTTAAGCATGTATTCTGAGATAATCATGACCAGCGCTGCCCCTATGCAGACAAGAATATGCGTCCTGAAACCTGCAGGTCTTTGTTTCTGCTCTCTTTCGTACCCTATCAGTCCCCCTAATAAAGCAGCTGATAAAAGACGTAATATAATGTCAATTTCAAAAATCATTTCATTCACTTCCTTTACTGATTGTCTGGCTGATGGCGTCCCATATGGTATCATTACCCCAGTTCAATTCCCACATGCAGATTCCTCTCAGCTCATAGGTGTTAACCAGGCTCACTTTTTCTTTTAGGCTTGATTCATCTTCAAGCCACATTTTATAGGTTTTTCCTTCTTCGTAGTAGGTCGCGACATATTGACCGCTTTCGCTGTCCCATAGGAGTGATGCATTTTTCTCCTCAATCAGTTTCTTGGCTCCGTCAATCGAATAGTTCCTGATGTTTCTTGCTCTTTCGGAAGTAATTTCCCACAGTCTTGTATAGAGTGGAATTCCCATGACAAGTTTTTCATTGCTGACAAGCTTCAATGTTTCTTTTAATTTACTGCTCATCCAGCTGACCTGTGCCTGGCTGCCTGCTACTGTTGAACCTCCATAATACTGGTCATAAGTCATCACCATGACATAATCAGCGATTTCGCCTATTTTCTCATGATCATAACATTTTGAGTATGTGTCGCTTCCACCGGGGATTCCGACTGCCACTGATAGTTTGATGTTTGCTTTATGAAGAAAGGGAACCAGCTCTCTGATAAATTGAGTATAGGCGTCTTTATCTTTCAAATAGATATTTTCAAAATCAAGGCTGATGCCATCCAGCTGATATAGTGAGGAGTATGCTACAAGCTGTCTGATGATGTTGTCTCTGACATCAGTATTATTCAGCACTTCACTGGTCATGTCGATATCAGTAAATGTATTGCTGATAAGCGGCCAAACCTGATATCCGAGTTCATGTGCTTTTTCAACATAAGTTATTGCTGCAAAGCTCTCTATGTTTCCAGACAAATCAGCTACTTTGAACCATGTGGGGGAAATGATGTTGAGCACATCATTTTCTGTGATGTCCGCATCCCCATTTGTCTGATTATAGAAAGCTTCCCAGGCAAAAATGATAGTTTCAATTTCTCCCGGAATATCTTTTCTTATATCAATGACCACTTTGCCATACTTCATTTCAGTTTTGAGATATTTGCTTTCAATATATCCGATCACTCCATTACCAGTTCTGACTTTTGTCCATTCACCGTCAGTCCCGTAAACAGTCACCGTGATGTCATTCGGATTATATACTTTATATATCGGTTTATACAAAGACATGTCACTTCTGATGACGGCCTGTTCATTATTGATGTACCCGATCATCTTATAGTTTTTCAGCTGATCGACAATAACCACATTATCATTTTCAAGATAGGTCACTTCAATGGAGAAAATATCCTTGAATGCCATCACCGGCACATAAAGAACCCCATTGATGAATTTTGAGCTGACATCAAGACGATATTCTTCCATATTCAGATAAGCCTGAAGTTCGTTGCTGTTCATTCTGATCACCTTGTCTTCTGAAGTGATTGTCAGGATGGCTCTTTCATTATCATAATAGATGGTATCATCAATATAGTTTTTAATCACATCAAACGGAAGCAGAATCTCTCTTCCTTCTATGACAGGAGGTGCACTGTCCCTGATTAGTTCATCTTCGATGACCAGATTAACAACATCGTCATCAAAAAAACTTATTATGCTTTTTTCAGGTGAATATCTGCTTGTCAAAGCTTTAATCGCAAAATTAGTAATCCAAAGAGATAGGGCAATATAGATAACAGTGATTATAATGATAGCTATTTTGTTTTTCATTTTTTCTCCGGTTAAGACTTATACTTATAATCAGCATACTTCTTGAAGTGCTTGAGCATTCTCTCATCAGTTTCAAAAAACACACAGGTTTTTTTGCTGTTAAACTGGATGACTCCAAAATAGATGCTTTCGTTTTCCAAATCAGAAACAGCCTCCAGAGTAGTCTGTACATTTAATCCGTATTCTTCATAAAATTTTGATTTTTTTGGAGCAATGATATCAAAATCAGTTAAGGCTCCGCTAAATATCTTTCTTCTGCTTCTTTTATTCAATATTTTAGAAATCGTCATGAAATTTTCCACCAGTTCATACTCAAACTCAATATTCCTTGAGGTGACCAGTTTATAGGCAATGAAGCCGAAGAGTAAAACAAAAACCGGTGTGAATCCTGAAATCAAAGGGATGAACAATGGAACTGCACTCAATAAAACACAAATAATGACTGACAGATAGCTGATGATTTTATCTCTTGGCTGTTTTGTTTTCACTACACTTTTTTCAATAATGTTTTCCACTTATTTTACCCTCCTTCATTCATCTATCATACCATAATTTTTTTAAATAATCTTTATCAGGTCTTTGATTGATGGCAGAACCATTGTTGGCTGTATCGCAGAAAGTGAAAGAATTTCCTCAGTTGTTGCTCCTGTCATGACCAGTACACTTGTCATGCCATGATTTACGCCTAGAGCTATATCAGTATTTAATCTGTCACCGACACAGATTATTTCATGTTTCATATATCCCGTTTTCTTTTCTATGGCTTCAACTGTATAATGAAATGGCTTTCCCATGATGACAGGAGATATCCCTGTAGAGGTCTTAAACATTTCAATCATTGATCCTGTATCAGGGACCAGTCCGTTTTCTGTCGGACAATTGGCATCTGGGTGAGTAGCAATGAATTCAGCACCGTTTCTGATGAAACGACACCCTTTTTCAATTTTTTCATAAGTAAGTGATGTATCAAACCCAAGAACGACGATATCAGGATGTTGATCATCCAATTCAATACCGCTGTTTTCGAATCCCTTTACCAGACTCATGGTTCCGATGACATATACTTTTTTATTCTTTCTTTCGCTGTTAAGAAAACTGATTGTCACATCACCTGAACTGAAAATCTTATCCCGTGTTGCAGGGACCTGCAGTTTTTTCAGTTTTTTCTCATAATCATCAAGTGATTTAGAGGAATTGTTAGTGAAAAACAGAAAGTCATATCCCTTTTCAACCGCACTGTCCAGAAATTCAAGTGCTCCGTCAATTAAAGTACTGTCCAGATAAAAAGTTCCATCCATATCAAGAACAAAAAGTTTCTTTCCTTCAAAGTTACTGTTCTTCATTTTCACTCCTTTTCAGCGCTCTGAGCGTTTCAATCATCAAAGCGCATTCAATCCTCTTCTTCTGCATTTTACAGGCATTTTCATCAGGAATTAAAATATCATTATTTGTGTAATATGCATTGGCATGGCATCCTCCGGAACAGAAATACTTGGCAAAACAGTCTTGACAGCCCTTCTTTGTAAATACATTGCTGTTATGGAATTGGTTGACCCTCTGATAGTCTGTTATGCCATTGAAAACATCACCCATCTTAAACTGCTTTTCTCCAACAAACTGATGACACGCAAATAAATCCCCATCAGGAGACACAGCAAAGTAGTCAACACCGGCACCGCAGGCAGCAATTCTTTTATAGATACATGGTGAGTGATACAAGCTGATGTTAAAATGATAAAACCGGTAATCATCCTGCAAGGCATACTCACAGGCAAACTGCTCATATTCTTTCAATGCCACATTGATTTCCTCATCAGTCAAGGTAAACGCTCCGCCGGTAACCGGTTCTATGGATATCTCCTTTAACCCGAGTTCTTCATATATATGTCTCACATCTTTGGAAAAATCCAGATTGTCTCTTGTATATGTACCTCTTACAAAATATGATTTACCATTTCGGTTATTAGCAATGGTCTTAATGTTGTCTATGATCTGATCATATGAACCTTTTCCTGACGGATACACTCTCACCGCGTCATTTATTTCTTTTCTGCCGTCAAGACTGAGTACAATATTATCCATGTTCTCATTAAGAAATTTTTCCATCTCCTCATTCAGGATAGTCCCGTTTGTCGTCACTGTGAAATGGACAGTTTTTCCGTATTCCTTCTGCTTTTCTTTTGCATATTCCACTGTCTGTTTGATGACATCATAATTTAAAAGCGGTTCTCCTCCAAAAAAATCTACTTCCACATTCTTTTTAGACCCACTGTTCGCAAGCAGAAAATCGATGGCCTGTTTGGCTACATCGAATGACATCAGGCTTTTTTTCCCACCATATGAGCCTTTTTCCGCAAAGCAGTATTTGCATCGGAGATTGCAGTCATGTGCCATATGAAGACACATGGCTTTAACCACCACTTTCTTAATTGTCTTACCAGTAAACATAGCTCTGTCAAAATCAGGTGAGTACAGGCTTTTCTCGTCAATCAAACTTTTTATTTCAGAAAGCGCTTCCTTAAGTTCCAGATTGCTGTACTTATCTGACAGCATAGAAGCTGCATTTTCAATCATCTCTTTTTCAGGAGCTTTCAATAAAATATCTTTTGTCACTTCATCAAGAAGATGGATGGTTCCGCTGTTGACATCAAGACAGATATTCAAAGAATTCAATGTATAAATATGTATCACTTCATTACCTCTTGCTTATTCTTCATATAGAGTATAAAAGCGGAACCTAAAAGTCAAGTGGTTTATCTACTCATGCTGTTGGTTAACTTTGATTTATAGCTTTGAAAAGAAAATATTTTGCAATCGGCAAAGTACATGTTATGATAAAACGGGAGGGATATTATGAAGTGTTCAATAGGCCAGGACAGTCATCTTTTTACTAAAGATGACAGAAAAGAACTCATTCTGGGTGGTGTTTTTATTCACAACCATATGCCGCTGAAAGGTAATTCTGATGCCGATGTTATTCTTCACTCACTGACCAATGCTGTTTCTGGAATAACCGGTGTGAACATCTTAGGTGAAATTGCTGATGATTTGTGCCTGAGAAAAGGAATCAAGGACAGTAAAGAGTATGTGAGAGAAGCTTTGAAGTACATGAGCGACTATAAAATAACACATGTCTCATTTTCCATTGAATGTAAAACTCCGAGATTATCTCCCTATATTGAGGAAATCAAGGAAAGCATTTCAGAATTATTATCAATCAGTCCAAGCAGTGTTGGTATCACAGCTACTTCCGGGGAGGGATTGACTTCTTTCGGAAAAGGTCTTGGAATCATGTCTTTATGTATTCTGACGGTGGAGTAGCAGAAATTCGACATACTTGATGTCTTCATCAGTAGTTATCTTGATATTGTCATAACTTCCTTCAACAACATAGACTTCATGCCCGCTTTTTTCTGCAAGGATGCAATCATCAACAGCCTCAATTTTGTATTTTTCTGCCATCAGATGCATCTCATAAGCAATTTCATATGTGAAACCCTGAGGGGTCTGAATGTTATAGAGTTTATTTCTGTCTAGAGTATTTTCGATTTTCAGGTCTTCATCGACCACTTTGATCGTATCTTTGCTTCTGACAGCAAGACAGCATGCCAGATACTGCTTTGTAGCATTGATACATTTTCTGATATCAGTTTCTTTAATCAATGGTCTTGCACCGTCATGAATCAGCACATAATCTGTATCAGCATCAAGCTGTCTGATTCCGTTGAAAACTGATTCCCGCCTTGAACAGCCTCCTCCAATGACTGTCACTTTATCGTTGAAGACTCCTGAAATCAGATTTTTATACTGTTTTATTTTTTCTTGAGGGCATACCACCACAATCTGAGTAATTTCCTTTAAATTTAAAAAGGCCGCAATGCTTCTTATAATCACCGGCACGTTTTCAATCATGATCATCAGTTTATCTTTTTGATTCATTCTGGTAGAAGATCCACCAGCTGCAATGACAACACCAGTTTTCATTTAACTGACCTTTGTAAAGATTAATCTGCCTGCGGAAGTCTGTGTGACTGTTGTGATGATGACTTCTTTGGTCATGCCAATGAAGTCCTTCCCGTTTTCAATGATTACCATCGTTCCGTCTTCAAGATAACCTATTCCCTGGCCAAATTCCTTACCCTGTTTCTGAATATCCACAATCATGCTCTCTCCCGGAATCGCAGTCATTTTGAGACTGCTGCTTAAATCATTTAAATTAAGCACTTTGATTCCTGTGACACCGGCTACCTTGTTCAGGTTATAGTCAAGAGTGATGATGGTGTATTTGTGTTTCTGAGCGTATTTAATCAGTTTGACATCAGTTTCAAGATCCATTCTGTCAAACTCCGTATCTTTTATGATTATATTGGCACTTTCTTTTTTCAGCATTTCCAGCAATTCAAGACCTCTTTTACCTCGGCTTCTTTTCGTTGTGTCATTATTATCAGCCAAGATCTGAAGCTCCATAAGAATGAAAGTGGGAATCAGAAAAGGTCCTTTGATAAAACCGGTTTTCACTACTTCATTCAATCTGCCGTCAATAAGAACACAGCTGTCAACAAGTTTAACTGATTCTTTGGAAATTAATCCCTTGAAATTTGAAAAAGTGATTTCCTCTCTTTTTAAATAAAGTAAATACATTCCTGCCAGACCAAAGAAAATATTCAGCACAACAGCGATTGGTCCACCTATCACATCAATATTTCTTAGAGGTATAGCAATCAGATTAGCGATGATCAATCCAAGAAGCAATCCGAAAAAAGAAACCAGCACTTCATATAATGACAGTTCCGAAACAGACTTTTCAGCTTTCCCAAAAGCCTTATTAACAATAATCAGTATTTTTCCTGATAAAAAATAAACAAGAAATGTGAATAGAACAATCGTGAAGATATAAATAATTACAGTAAGAGTAGCTGAAAACTGAAAATTATATTCTGCCATTAAGGCTACCACAATTGTAAAGCCTGTTATTCCACCACATACCGAAAGTATTATCTTAAGAGTCTTTATAAACACAGGATGTTCTCTCCTTTTTTAAATGACATGTTTATTTATTAATTGATCTGCTTCGTCCATGGTAATTTTTTTCACAAGCATGATTTCACTTGTCAGTATCTGTTTTGCAGTAGAAAGCATCTTTCTTTCTCCTGTTGATAAGCTTTTCCCCTGATCTCTCAATAGTAAAGCTTTAATGACATTGGCGACATCTTCAACACATCCTGTTCTCAAGCGGTCCATGTTTTCTCTATAACGTTTGTTCCAGTTGATGTTTTCAATGCATTCCATATCGTCAATAGAATTCAGTAATTGATCGATTTCCTCACTTGAGATAGTTTGTCTGATACCGATGGCATCCACTGTTTCAACAGGCAATAATACTTTCATATCACCTATAGGCATCTTAAGAACAAAATAATCTTTTTTGCTCCCTAAAATTTCCTTTTCAACAACTTCTACTATTTCTCCTGCACCATGCATTGGATATACTACTTTGTCACCTATTTTATACATTATTCCTCCGAACTGCTACCTTCAATTATACACTAATCATCAGTAAGTGTCAAAACCCTGAGACTGAATCAAATCACTCAAAAACCAGCGCTAAAGCTTTTTTTATGTTGTCAACGCCGAAGACCTCTATGCCTGTACTGCATTTTTTAGCCTCATTTAAGTTGGCTGCAGGAACAATGGCTTTTTTAAATCCCAGTCTTTCAGATTCCTTGATTCTTTTATCTATGAAAGAAACAGCCCTGACTTCTCCGGTTAATCCGGCTTCTCCTATGATAACCCATTCATTACCTACGGATTTGTTTTTGAAGCTCGAAGCAATTGAAGTGATGATGGCCAGATCACAGGCCGGTTCATTAATCTTTATTCCACCTGCTACATTGACATATGCATCACAATTATATATTTTATAGCTCAGTACTTTCTCAAGTATAGCCATCAGCATGGTCACTCTGTTGTTATCAAATCCTGTAGACATCCTTCTTGGCATTCCAAATGCTGTGGTACATACTAATGCCTGAATCTCCACCATGATCGGTCTTGTCCCTTCCAGTGTCGGCATTACACATGACCCATATGCGCCGTCATTTCTTCCTGACAGCAATCTTAGGGAGGGATTCTTTATCTGTTCAAGGCCATTATCTGACATTTCAAAAACACCGATTTCGTTAGTAGAACCAAACCGGTTTTTAACTGCTCTTAAGATTCGGAAACTTGAACTGCGGTCACCTTCAAAGTATAAAACAGTATCTACCATATGCTCCAGAATTTTAGGTCCGGCAATGCTTCCGTCTTTGGTGACATGTCCTACCAGGAAAATGGCGGTATCAGTCTTCTTTGCGATATTCATCAATAAAAGTGTAGCATTCCTGATTTGATTGGCACTTCCTGGTACTGAGGTCATTTGCCTGCTGTATATTGTCTGAATGGAGTCAATAATGGCAATGTCAGGTCTGGTTTTTTCAATAAAATCACCAATGCTTTCAAGGTCTGTTTCACAGGCAAGCTGCAGTTTCTGATTTTTCATACCAAGTCTTCTGGCTCTGATGCCAATCTGTGAGAGGCTTTCCTCGCCAGAAATATATAATATCGAATAGTTATTCTCAATACTTTTGCATAACTGTAATAGCAATGTAGACTTTCCTATGCCGGGATCTCCACCGACCAGCACCATGGACCCTTTCACCAGACCGCCACCAAGCACTCTGTTCAATTCATCCATGTTTACATCGATCCGCTGTTTATTGTCATCTTCAATGCTCTGCAGTGTCACCGGTCTGATGACCACTGCGTTCTCAAATACTTTTTCTGTACTGTAGACTTCCTCGTCAAAACTGTCGAACATCAGACAGGAAGGACACTTCCCCATCCATTTCACAGTTTCGTAACCGCATTCCCTGCATATGAACTTGCTTTTAAATTTAGCCATCTGTTTCCTATACAATCATGCTCATCATGATATTTTTAAAAATATCCACTCTGACCATGTCCCTTTTTTCACTATCCACTTTCCGTAATGCTCCGTTACTGATAGCGGCTTTTATTATTTGGCTGTCTTCCTTGGTGATGATGTTGTAATCCACAAAATTATTCAGATAAATCTCTGCTGACTGCTGTGAAATCTCATCTCCCATTGACAGAATGATATGCATCAGATATTCATATGGTTTCTTGATGGAGACACTCTTGATACTGATATATCCTCCACCTCCGCGTTTGCTCTCAACAAAATAGCCTTTTTCAGCAGTAAATCTTGTTCCGATGACATAATTAATCTGTGAGGGAACACATTTGAAATAAGTTGCCAGTTCATTCCGCTGAATTTCTATTCCGGTATCGGTTTCCTTTAAAAGAGCTTTTATAAAATCCTCAATGACATCACTTAGCCTTGCCATAACGTTCACTTCCTTTGACTATCTCTGACCTTATTATATAAAATTGAACAAAAAAAAACAAGTACCCTGATTGCAGAGTACTTGCTTACTTGCTTATTTTACTATTTTACTTTCTTTTTTCTGGTAGCCAGTTTAACAATCAATATGATGATTCCAGCTATGATAATCAGCACAGGAATGGCTCCAGCTAAGAATATGACTGCTTCACCCAGGAATTCAACACCTTTAACTATGTTTTCCCATATTTTACCGAAGAATCCCTTTGGTGCTGTCACAGATGGATTTTCATCAGGAGCAATCTCGTTTATTGTCAGATTGACTGAAGCATACGCAACCTAATTGTCCCAGCGCAGTATATTACCTTTTAACTGTTCAATCTCATAAATGACATCAGTGATTCTGCTTTGAATTTCAAAGTATACTTTTGCATCATCAATTTCTGTCAGATACTGCTCAAGTCTGGCTTTCTCATCCTGTTTCAATTTCACTCTGGCATCAGTATCATAATACATGTAAGAAATATCATCGCTGTTGGTGGACTGAGTAACCATCAGGCCAATATTTTCCAGGTCTTTGATAAACCCTTCAAATCTGTCTTCTGAAATCCTTATGACTAAATTAGCATTGGTCAACATGATTTTCTCACCATTGACATATCTGGGTGTTTTCCAGATATTACTTGACTCAAGATATCCGCTGTCTCCAAGAAGCGCTTGGAGATCACTATAGGCTTCAGTATAATTATTCACTTCAAGAGTCACAGAACCATACTTGACTATTTTCTTTTCGCTGTTGTGTGTTGTCTGCACTGAATTGGCATAAACTGAATCAGATGAAGCCCCACTTTCTGCATATGTATAGGCTGGTGCCTTGTCATATTGTACTGATGGTTCCCCATAGCTCATTTCTGATGTATAATCAGCTGTTTTATTGGCAGCGCACCCGGCAAATATAACAACAACAAGTAACAGAACCAACAATATACTAATTTTTCTTTTCATGCTCTTTACCTCTTTTCATTTATAAGAATAAGACGCAGCTTTTTCAAATTTTGTTCCATTAAAAAAAGCCCACTCTCTTAAAGTGGGCTTATTTTTATTCTTCTTCTTTTTTAGATTCAGCAATTATTTTTTCTGCATATTGAGCAGGGACTTCCTCATATCTGACATATTCCATGGAAAACTTACCTCTGCTTTGTGTCATAGACCTTAAGTCATTGGAATACTTGAACATTTCAGCATAAGGGACTTCTGCCACTACTTTCTGCAATCCGCCTTCAATAGGACTCATGCCCATGATTCTGCCTCTTCTTTTATTGATGTCACCCATGATGTCTCCCATGTAGTCATCAGGAATGATGATCTCATATCTGTTAATCGGTTCAAGCAGAACAGGTTTCGCATCAATAAGTTTTTTATAAGCATTTCCTGCTGCCACTTTGAAAGCCATTTCAGAGGAGTCAACTGCATGGTATGATCCATCGACAAGTGTCGCTTTCAAATTGACCATAGGGTATCCAGCAAGCACTCCTTTGACAATACAGTCCTTTAATCCTTTTTCAACTGCAGGGATATAGTTTTTTGGAACTGAACCTCCGAATATTTTCTCTTCAAACTGAAGACCTTCTCCAGTGCCTGGTTCAAATTCAATCCATACATGTCCAAACTGTCCATGTCCGCCTGACTGCTTTTTATGTTTACCTTCAACCTTGATTTTGCTCTTGATTGCCTCTCTGTAAGGGATGATCGGGTCGCTTAATTCCACTTCAATACCATATTTGGCTTTCAGCTTACTTGTAAGGATATCAATGTGCTGTTCACCAATCCCTGCAATCAATGCCTGGTGAGTCTCTGTATTGAGGGTCAGTGTGAAGGTTGGATCTTCATCCTGAAGTTTATGTAAGCCTGCACTGACTTTTTCTTCCTCTCCTTTTTTAACAGGTGTGACTCCGAGAGATATGGAAGGTTCAGGGAAAATAATCTTTGAAAGTTCAACAGGACAGGAAATAT